>SDZE01000617.1 GCA_004173095.1 Bradyrhizobiaceae bacterium | reverse complement strand
AAATGCACAGCGCCGCCATCGAGCATGTCGCAACCGACCAAGCTCATGGATTCCACGGGTGCGCGTTGATCATCACCCGCCTCCTTTGAATCGAACACGCTCGGCGCACCTTTGGCGCCGTCGATGGCTGGGCAGATCACCACATGCAGTTCATCGATGAGGCCGGCGCGCAGGAATGCGCCATTGTTGGTGCCGCCCCCTTCCACCAGCAGCCGCTTGATGCCGAGTTCGCGCGCCAGGATGTCGACGGTGAGTGCGAGGTCGATGTCTGACTTGCCGGCAAAAATGTAGGACACGCCTTCGCTGCGCAAACCGGCGAGATGGGCATCGGAGACGGCCTCGGTGAGCACCACCACGATCGGATCGCCGCCGATATCACCGCGGCCCCAGGCGATCTTGCCGTGGGCATCGAGCACGACGCCATAGGCATCGGCATCCCGCCTGACGAACCACGGCTCGCGCGGGAGATGCTGGTCGGTGGTCGCCGGATAGGCGGCACCTTTGGCGAATTCCGCGCCGGTGGTTCGGCCAATGATCCAGGCATCGCCGTCGAGCGTGTCGTGAATGCGCTCGAACACGTCCCCCGAATTGCCTGTCGGGCGCCAGCGGCTGTGCAGCGTACGCCCGTCTACGCTGGAGACCATGAGGCAGATGATATGCGGTTTCATGACAGACCTTTCGTTGATGCGATCACAACGCTCAGCAACGACGGCCGTTTCAGTTCTGAGATCGCCGGAGGACCACGCCTGCGGCTAATTCGCCCGACCGTCCGGCTTGTTCAAGCGTGCGGCGCTGGTTAGCCTGCCCCGTGCAGATCGCAGCAAAGACCGCGGCTGCATGCTTCACGCTGCAATGCAGAACGAAGCCAATAATAAGAACAAACAGGGAGAACCAGGATGAGCAAGGCGATCACGCGTCGAACATCATTGTTGCTCGGTGCATCCGCAGTCTTCGCACCGACTTTACTCCGCGCCCAGACAACGCTTCCCGACAAACCCATCCGGCTGTTGATCGGCTTTCCGGCCGGCGGCGGGAGCGACGTGATGGCGCGGCTCATTGCAGAGCCGTTGCGGCAACGCACCGGGCGCAACATCGTCATCGAAAACAAGGTCGGCGCATCGGGCACCCTGGCGGGTGCCGCCCTCAAGACCAGCCCGCCCGATGGCAGCGTGATCTGCTTCATGCCCTCGGCCACCGCAATGCAGAAGCTTTCGATGGTGGCCGTGCCATTCGATCCGCAGGCCGACATGGCGCCGATCACCATGGCCGGCACGCTACAGACGGTCTATTGCGTGTCTCCGACCATCGGCGTCAACACGCTGGCAGAGTATGTCGAATGGCTGAAGAAGAACCCGACCCGGGCGTCATTCGGCTCCACGGCGATGGGATCGAGCACGCATTTTTTCGGCCTGATGATCGGCCAGGCAATCGGCCGACCTCTTGAGGCGGTCGCCTATCGCGGCGCAGCACCGCTGGCCTCCGACCTGCAGGGCGGCCACATCACCGGCGGATGCGGCTCGATCACCGATTTCATCGACCACCACCGCAATGGTGTGGTCAAAATTCTGGTGACTTCCGGCAGCCGCCCACCCGCGTCTGCGCCTGAGCTACCGACCGGCGCCAGCCTTGGCTTTCCGGACCTGCAACTCTCGGGCTGGTACGCCTTCTTTGCGCCGGCCGGGACGCCGCCAGCCATTGTCGAGGCGTGGGGCAAGGAATTGCGCCCGGTGCTGGAGCTGCCGGAGATCAAGAGGCGGCTTGCCGAACTCGGGCTCGAGGTTGGCACATCCACCCCCGCGGAATTCAGCGAGCGGCTGAACAGCGACATGAAGCAGTGGCAGAAGGTGATGGACACGGTCGGCTACAAGCCGACGTAAATGGTGGGGAATGGTGGTGGGCACGGCGCAATGGCGCCTTTGCCCACCCTACGGGAATGGATCGATCTGGCGCGGTACGTCGGGAGCGCTGAGAATTGTAGGGTGGGCAAAGCGCAGCGTGCCCACCCTGGCGATCGACGAATTGCAATCGACATGAAAAAAGGTGGGCACGACGCAAGCGCGCCTTTGCCCACCTTCCAGGTTGGTTCGAACTTACGATGCGCTGGGGCGGTTCTTCGAATTGCGCTGGAAGAACAACGCCTGGCTCGCCACTGCCGACACCATGGCCGGCTGGAATGGCTTGGAGATGAGGAAGGCTGGCTCAGGACGCTCGCCGGTGAGGAAGCGTTCGGGATAGGCCGTAATGAACACCACCGGCACCTGGAAGGTGCGCAGCAACTCGTTCACCGCATCGAGGCCCGAGGAACCGTCCGCGAGCTGGATGTCGGCCAGGATCAGGCCAGGCTTCTTGTTCTGCGCCAGCGCGATGGCATCGGAGTGTGTGCGTGCGACACCAATGACATTATGGCCCAGGTTCTTCACGAGGCTTTCGAGATCCATCGCGATAAAGGTTTCGTCCTCGATGATGAGGACGTCAGTGGCGATTTCTGCAGCCATTTCGCGTCCGGCGGTGTCGGCCAGGCCGCGTACTTCGGTGACATCGGCGTCGAGGATGAACGCGACTTCCTCTTCCGAAAAGCCTTCGAGCGACAGCAGCAGAAACGCCTGCCGCGGCAACGGCGTGATGCTGGAAATACGCTTTTCCGAGGCCTGAACGGGCACCACTTCGGCGTCGTCGTTCATCGCTACCGAATTCCAGATCTGCGTGAACAGACGGAACAGCCCGGCACGCGGTCCGTGACGTTCATCGAGCAGCGACGCATCCTGCAGCAACGCTTCCAGCATGGCGCCGACATAGGCGTCGCCTGAGGCCTGGTTACCCGTCAGCGCACGGGCATAGCGCCGCAGCAACGGCAAATGTTCAGCAACGAGCTGTGATCGGGACATCCCCACTCCAATTCTGTTTTTGATGCGCAGTCCTGGCCGCGACGACGGACAAGTTTTACCGGCATGTGCCCCCGGCGCCTCAATTAAACTGTCTACGCCGGCCTTTGATAAAAGTTCCATCGCTCCGGAACTTTAAGCGATGGTCTCCGTTAGCAGAACAAGAAACGCCGCAAAGGCTTCAAAAATCAAGAAAATTTCTCAACACCAGGGGCGAGTTCTTCTGGGGAATGTGGAACGGGTCATGAAAGATGTGAAGCCTAAGGGCGGATTGAACGCCGAAATCCAGTCCCGGATCGGGCATCAGCTTCGTGCGATGTATGACGACGTCGTGCGGCAGGGTGTGCCCGACCGGTTCGCCGATATGATCCGCAAATTGGACGGGGCCGACGCCCAGGCCCAGCTTGCGACCGAAAACGGCAAAACTGAAGGAGGCGAGTAATGCCTCTCACCGATTCTCTCCGCGACGATATTCTGGCGTCCGTGCCGAGCCTGCGTGCGTTCGCCATCTC
The DNA here is from genome assembly GCA_004173095.1 of Bradyrhizobiaceae bacterium. Taxonomy (GTDB): domain Bacteria; phylum Pseudomonadota; class Alphaproteobacteria; order Rhizobiales; family Xanthobacteraceae; genus Tardiphaga. Next base: position 6,554 of record SDZE01000617.1, on the reverse strand, counting down.
GCTATCCGGTAACGGCGATCGCGCCGATGACCTTGTGCAGGAAACACTGCTTCGCGCATTGGCGAATATCGACAGTTTCCAGGTCGGGTCAAACTTGCCGGCATGGTTGTTCACCATTCTGCGCAATCTGTTTCGGTCCGACTATCGGAAGCGACGGCGCGAGGTGGAAGACGCCGATGGCAGCTATGCGAAAACATTGAAGACCCAGCCAGCGCAAAATGCGCATCTGGAATTCGAGGAGTTTCGCACGGCACTTGAGAAGCTGCCGCAGGACCAGCGTGAAGCGCTCATTCTGGTTGGCGCATCCGGCTTTTCCTACGAAGACGCAGCGACGATCTGCGGCTGCGCCGTCGGCACCATCAAGAGCCGCGTCAACCGCGCACGCTCCAAACTCAGTGCGCTGCTCTATGTGGATGGCGCTGAAGACTTCGGTCCCGACGATACCATCCGGGCCGTGATCGGCAATTCGAGCAATTAAGCTCGACGCTGATCCCGAACGCTAACAAACGGCCGCTTCGGCGGCCGTTTTCTTTGGCTAGCGCTTCTTTACTAGCTCGCCAGTATAGCAATTACAGTATGGCCGCGATGCCACGTCGATAAACCCGGGACTTACCGTATCGGTCGTGCCAGTGAATCCGTGCGGTCGCGTTCGGTGAGATCAATCACGGTCTCCATCGGCGCGGACAGCTCATAAACGTAGGAAACGTCGGTAAAATAACGCTTCGCCGTACCGCCGAGAGCTTCCGGCGCGACCCGCTCGAGAAGCACGATGCCAAAATCGGAATCGGTGCGCCGGGTGGCTTCGCTGGTGTTGAACTCTTCCCAACGGAAGATGAACTGGCCATCGTCTTTTCCGCCATTGACTTCCCAATGCGCGACGATGTTGGGGTGCTTGCCAACCAGCGACAATCCTTCGTCGGAATGCGAGGCGAGTTCAAAAAACAGCAGGGCAAGGCTCTGCGCGGCGCGGGCGCTGACGGTGATGTCCGGCCCCTGGGTGACGATGCGATCCGCATGCGGAATGGCGCGCGCTTCGAACAGGCCCTTCATCGGCACGCCCTGCCACTGGCTCTCGCTGAGCAATGAGACGACATGCGACATCGCGTGGATGCGGCCGATCAGCAAGTCGCGGGCGTCGTCCATATCCGTGCCGTGGCGCAACGTGCGCGTCACGATGGACTGGATCACGGCGAGAATATTCTTCACGCGATGATTGAGTTCGTCGATGACGGCCGTGAGGCGGCGTTCGAAGCCAATACGCGTTTCGACCTCGCGGCGCAGCCGAATGTTGCTGTAGGACACATAGCCCAGCATGCCGCAAATCAGGACCGTGAGCGCGAGGCCGATGCCGCCGATCAGGATCGCCGTACGGCGCGCCCGCACCTCGGTGTCGATCTTCGGATAGTAGCCGAGCGACCAGTCGCGCCCGCCGAAACTTACGGTGCGCAGCATCGCCAACGGCGGCTGATCGGCAACCAGCGCGCGCGCCCGGACGTGACCGTCACTGTCGGCGACGATTTCGCCGTCGGGCACGCGCGGATCCCTCAGCGCCACCGAGAACAGAGACATCTCGTCATTGGTCAGCATCAATGCGCCGAGCTTATACGAGAAAGACACGAAACCGGCCGCGGTCGTCGAGCCCTCCGGCACCACCGGCGCCACCAGAACCACGCCAAGCGGGCCGTTATCTCGCTGCAACGGCGTGGGATCCGACGCGACCGGGCGCCCTTTTTCAATGGCCCGAGCGATGGTCGGGCCCATGCTGCGCGATCGGTTGAGGGCGCGGCCGGCAAAACTTTCTGTCAGCGTATTGCGCGGCTCGAGATCCATCAGCACGTCGAGAGGCTCGCCGCGCTGGCCGGCATCGAGCGGCGTGTCGTCGAAATTGCGAATGGACGGATCGGGAAAACCCGCCGCCGAGAGATCGGCGGCAGCGGCGTCGAGTTCACTCGGCTGCAGGCGCGCGATCCAGCCCGCGAGGACAAAATCGGTCTTAAAGGCATAGATCGAGGTGCGCAGCGGCTTCAGCATATCCGCCTGCATCACCGTCGGCGTGCGGAACAGGCCAGCGGCAACACGCGCCAGCAATTCGCGCTCGGTCAGCCGCTCCTGCACCAGGCTGGCATGGATATCGACCCCGCGTGCCAGGGCGATATTCTCGATCGCCAGTTCCTGATGGTGCACGCGATAGGCCGCGAAGCCGGACAAGCCAGCTCCGATCAGTGCCAAAAGAGCGATAATGAAACCCAGCCGGACCACGCGCCCACTCGGAATGTGAGAAATACTGCCGGTTCAGCGGCCTAGGATGAGGGCAATGTGGACGATCCGAATTGGTTCCACCCCTGCGGAACTTTTTGTGGTGGTGCCAAGGTAGCTTTTGGCCGGCTCGTGAGATTCGCTCGTCTTGGCGACGCGGCGGGATCGCACCCTCATGCAGGGTCGCCTCAAGCCTTGCCCCCGGCCTGCAGCCCGCCCTTCGCCTCGATGAAGGCGATGATCGTGTCGAGCCCGGTTTGCGTCTTCATATTGGTCATCACGAACGGCCGCGCGCCACGCATGCGCTTGGAATCCGTGTCCATCTTATCCAGCGAGGCACCGACATGGGGCGCGAGATCGATCTTGTTGATGACGAGCAGATCGGAGCGCGTGATGCCGGGGCCGCCCTTGGACGGGATCTTGTCACCGGCCGAGACGTCGATGACGTAGATCGTGAGATCCGCCAGTTCGGGCGAGAAGGTTGCAGCGAGATTATCGCCGCCGGATTCGATCAGCACCAGATCGAGGTTTGGGAATTTGGCACGCATATCGGCCACCGCGGCGAGATTCATCGAGGCGTCCTCGCGGATCGCCGTATGCGGACAGCCGCCGGTCTCGACTCCGGCAATGCGATCCGGCGTCAGCGAGCCGGAGCGGACGAGATATTCGGCATCCCATTTGGTGTAGATGTCATTGGTGATCGCCGCGATGTCGTAGCGCTCGCGCAGGGTCTTGCAGAGCAGGTCCATCAACGCCGTCTTGCCGGAGCCGACCGGACCACCGATGCCGACGCGCAGAGGACCGTGGGATGTGGACATGTCAGAGGCTCGCTGGGTTGATGAGGGTGAAGGTCATGACCTGAACAGCCGCGTATATTGCGTTTCGTGGCGCATGCTGGCGATGTCGGCGCGGAACGTCGCGTTGCCGAGGTCGTCGAGCGATGCGGTCATGGCGCGATGGCCGGTTGCGACCACCACCGACTCCAACGCCGCCAGCAAACGCTGGCTGTCGGTCTGGCCGAGCGGCACCAGCCGCGCGCCGGCGGAAATCCAGTTCGACACCACCGCATGAAGAAACGCATGCATGGTCGGGGCGAGCGCAATGCCGTGGGCGGCGCTGACGAGACCGACGGCGACGGGATAGACGATCGGGCCATCGCAGGCGGCGATGAGGCGCTGCAACTCTGGATGCGGCCATGCGTTCAGCGAGATCTCAATGAAGGCTTTGCCCTGGGTGGAAGTTTCGAGCAGGCGCTCCCGCGACGGCACGAAGGCGCCGGCGAGTTCGGCCACCTCGCGCAAGCCGGCATCGGACCCCGCCATGGCGGCACGGTGGATATGGGCCAGGAAGACGCCGTCGCAAAATCCGCCACCATCGGACAGCATGGCGGAGAGCCAGTGCCGCAACGAAGTGGCATCGGTGATGTCGCCGGCCTCCACAGCCCATTCGATGCCGCTGGAATAGGAGAAGGCGCCGACCGGAAATGATGGCGACAGCCACGTCATCAGCCGATACAGCGCCGCGCCTTCGTCGGCGGAGAGCGGCGTCGGCTCGGCCGGAGACGCGACGTCGGCCGGCTTACTTGTGGCCATGAGCATCGGAATGCCCGTGATCACCATGGTCGTGACCATGCGCGTGGTCGTGGTGACCATGGTCGTGGCCATGGTGGTCGTGGCCACAATGCTCATCATGCACATGACCATGAGTGCCGTGATCGTGATGGCCGTGATCATGATGGCCGTGATCGTGATGCGCATGAGCCTGCGGCTGATGGGGAGCGGCATAGGCGCCGCCTTCGGGATCGAATGGCGCCTCGATCTCGACCACGCGCGCGCCGAGCCCGCGCACCATCTCCTCGATGACATGATCGCGACGGATGCGCAGGCCTTTGGCCATGATTTGGGTCGGCAGATGGCGATTGCCGAGATGCCAGGCGAGCCGCACGAGGTGAGCGGGATCGCTGCCACGGATCTCGATCAGCGGCTCGGGTGCCGCCACAACTTCGACGCGGCGGCCGTCTTCCAGCACCAGCGCATCGCCGCCGCGCAAGGCGACGGCGTGTTCGAGGTCGAGCAGGAATTCCAGTCCGCGCGTCCCCGTCATTGCCATGCGGCGGCGATGCCGATCGTCGAAATCGAGAACGACGGTGTCGATCGCGGCTTCGATCCAGTGATATTGGCCGATGACGGCAGTCGCGCGGATCATGGGCAGATACTCGTCAAGAGAGATAGATTGCCGTCATTGCGAGGAGCATTTGCCGCGAAGCAATCCAGTCTTTGGTTGTGGCCTTCTGGATTGCTTCCCTTCGCTCGCAATGACGACTGCACGTTTAGCGCACCACCACGTCAGCGGGCGTGATGATCTCGATCTTCGGCGGTGCTGCGAAGCATTTCACGGCGACACGGCCGAACGTCTTCATATGTTCCTGGGTCCGGTGCGGCACCAGCGCCTCGGCATTCTCCCACTGCTCGACGAACACCATGCGGCTCGGATCGGTGACGCTCTCATGCAGATCATAGGCGATATTGCCGGGCTCCTTGCGGGTGGCTTCGATGCAGGCTTTGGCAGCTTCGATCAATTCGGCGCGGGCTTCGGGTTTCACGGACAGAGTGGCAACGACGTAGATCAAGGGGAGTCCTCCCGGTTTTGTTGTTGTGGCTGAACTTGCCGGGCGGGACATTAGGGCGTTACCGCTTCAGAATGAAGGCCTGTTTCTGATCCCTCCCCGGAGCGAAGCGACTGGAGAGGGTGACACGACTGCGAGCGTTCAGCGAGCATCGTGACGGGTGGGGTGCTGCCGCAATCTCGATGTCACGTGGGGCGCCCCACCCCCGCCTATCGGCGGACCCTCCCCACTGCGCGGCTGCGCCGCTTGAGGGAGGGATACGACGAACCTCAATACATGAAGTAGCGTTGCGCCATTGGCAGCACTTCGGCGGGCTCGCAGGTGAGCAATTCGCCATCGGCGCGCACTTCATAGGTCTCGGCATCCACCTCGATATCAGGCGTGGCGTCGTTATGGATCATGCTCTTCTTCGAAATGCCGCTGCGGACATTTTCCACCGCGTAGAAAGATTTCTGGATGCCGAGTTGTTGCGCCAGATTGGAGGATGCCGCGGCGCCCGAGGTGAACACCACCGACGACTGCGTCAGGGCGCGACCGAACGCGCCGAACATCGGTTGGTAATGCACCGGCTGCGGCGTGGGGATCGATGCGTTGGGATCGCCCATCGGCGCTGCGACGATCATGCCGCCCTTGATGACGAGATCCGGCTTGACGCCGAAGAAGGCCGGCGACCACAGCACGAGATCGGCCATTTTACCCTTCTCCACCGATCCGATCAGTTTCGACACGCCATGCGCGATGGCGGGATTGATGGTGTATTTGGCGATGTAGCGCTTGACCCGGAAATTGTCGTTGTTGCCGGTGTCCTGCGGCAACGATCCGCGTTGCTTCTTCATCTTGTCGGCGGTCTGCCAGGTGCGGATGATGACTTCCCCGAGCCGGCCCATGGCCTGACTGTCGGACGACATCATCGAGAGCGCACCAAGATCGTGCAAAATATCTTCCGCCGCGATCGTCTCCTTGCGGATGCGACTTTCGGCAAAAGCCAGATCTTCCGCAATCGAGGGATCGAGATGGTGGCACACCATCAGCATGTCGAGATGCTCGTCGATGGTGTTGCGGGTGAACGGCCGCGTCGGATTGGTCGATGACGGCAGCACATTTGCGAGGCCGGCGATCTTGATGATGTCGGGCGCATGGCCACCACCCGCACCTTCGGTGTGGAACGCATGGATGGTGCGGCCCTTGAACGCCTTGACCGTGTCCTCCACGAAACCCGACTCGTTCAGCGTGTCGGAATGCAGCATCACCTGGATGTCGTGATCGTCGGCGACGCTGAGGCAGTTGTCGATGGCGGCCGGCGTGGTGCCCCAGTCCTCGTGCAGCTTGAGCGCACAGGCACCGGCCTTGATCATCTCCACCAGCGCTGCCGGCGTCGAGGCATTGCCCTTGCCGGAAATGCCGAGATTGACCGGGAAGGCATCGAACGACTGGATCATCCGCGCGATGTGCCACGGGCCGGGCGTGCACGTCGTCGCGAAGGTGCCGTGCGACGGACCGGTGCCGCCGCCAAGCATCGAAGTGACGCCCGACATCAGCGCATGCTCGATCTGCTGCGGGCAGATGAAATGGATGTGGCTGTCGAAGCCGCCGGCGGTGAGGATCTTGCCTTCGCCTGCAATGACATCGGTGCCCGGACCGACATTGATGGTCACGCCCGGCTGGATGTCGG
>SDZE01000439.1 GCA_004173095.1 Bradyrhizobiaceae bacterium | reverse complement strand
CGACGGCAGCGTCGAATGCTTCGACGTCACCGAGAACGAGCACCGCGATCACATCCTGAAATTCTCCCACGCGCCTGCACGCATTCCCGATACGCTCGCTGCCAAGGCACGTGAGATCGCCGAGAAGATCGGCGCGGCACTCGGCTATGTCGGCACGTTCGCGGTCGAGCTGTTCGTGGTGCCGGGTCAGGATGGCCCGTCGCTGGTGGTCAACGAGATCGCCCCGCGCGTGCATAATTCCGGACACTGGACGCTGGACGGCGCGTCGGTATCGCAATTCGAGCAGCATATCCGCGCCATTGCCGGCTGGCCGCTCGGCAAACCGGTTCGCCATGGCCAGGTCACCATGACCAACCTGATCGGCGACGACATTCTGGAATACCGCAAGTGGCTGACGGTCCCCGGCGCCACGGTGCATCTCTATGGCAAGGGCTCACCGCGCCCCGGCCGCAAGATGGGCCATGTGGTGGAAGTCAAACCGCAGACCTAGCGCTTTCGGCTGCCGAAAAGTCGCGCGGAACCGGGCTGGAGCGGATCCGAAAACCTCGATTTTCCGCGCAAAATCGTATCGTGTTTGATGGGGCATGGTGGACATTCACCAATTCATCTGTTAGATGAGCGCCCTTACAGGTTAAGGGCTTGGCCTCTGTCGGCCCTTTAACTTACCCGAAATTCTGATCCGTATGATGAAGAGGATGCCGCGTGCAGGTTCTCGTTCGCGATAACAATGTTGACCAGGCTCTTAAGGCGCTGAAGAAGAAGATGCAGCGCGAGGGCATTTTCCGCGAGATGAAGCTCCGCGGTCACTACGAAAAGCCGTCCGAGAAGAAGGCGCGTGAAAAGGCCGAAGCCGTGCGTCGCGCGCGCAAGCTCGCCCGCAAGAAGCTGCAGCGCGAAGGCCTGCTGCCGATGAAGCCGAAGCCGGTGTTCGGCGCTGGCCCCGGTGGCGACCGTGGTGCCCGTCCGGGTGCTGGTGGCGCCGGTGCAGGCGCACCGCGCCCCGCTCGCTAAGCGACCATTTTTCGATTCAATAACGCGGGCTTCGGCCCGCGTTATTTTTTTGCCGTTCTTTAGGGCCAAAAGCGCACATCCTTGTCCGGATGCTTTCTGCCAGCCGACGCGGTAGAAAGCTGACCGTATCGCGAGAGATCTGCCCTGCATGAATCGACCGCCGCCGACATCGCCATCCTGCATCGGCAGACGAGGCTCCGCCGCGCTCGCGGCGTTGCTACTGGGGCTTTGCACGAGCGGCTGCTCGTTCAATCTGTCATCGCTGTCGCCGGGCGCCGATAAAGACGAACCCAAGGTGACCGCCTCCACCACGCCGCAAACGCGCAGCGCCGCGACCAAGGCGGATCCGCAGGAATCCAAGGTTCAGGTGGCCCGCGGCATCAGCCTTGCGCAAGCCGGGCAGCGCGACGACGCCATGACGGCCTTCAACACCGCCATCGATCTCGACCCAGCCAGTTCGCAGGGCTTCTATCAGCGTGGCCTGCTGTATCAGTCCGGCAAGAAATGCAAATTCGCCATCGCGGATTTCACCTCCGCCAGTGGCCTGACGCCGCAACAGGTGGAGCCCCTGCTCGGCCGTGCGCAATGTTATCTCGCGCTCGGCAAGGCCGAGGAAGCCGCCGCCGATCTCGACGAAGCGTCAAGCGTCGCGCCCGGCAATGCGCAGATCTGGATCGCGCGCGGCAATATTTACGAGAAGCTCGGCAACCGCGACAAGGCCGCGGATTCGTTCGCCCGCGCCGTCTTGCTACGGCCGAATGACGAAACCGCACGGAGCGGCGTGTCACGAAACGGCGGACGCTCAGGTTAGTAGTTTACTTTCACCCCACCGCCGGATCAGCGCTCGAACGATCGCGGGATGACCTTGTCGAACATCGACTTGGCGCCACTGAGCACATCCTCGACCACATTGGTGCGGCCGCCGCGATCATCGGCATCGGCCTGCAGATCGCCGCGCATGGGGACAGGGACATTGCTGGGCGGACGCGGACCGCGCGACGCCTCGGGACGTTCAGCCAGCGACACCGGATTTTCAACGCTTGGATTCGACAGCACGATCGGCGGCGGCAGTTGCTGCATCGGCTGCGCCTGCTGAGTCGGCTGTACCATGGCTGTCGCCGGTTGCGGCTGCACCGACGCCGTGCGCTCGGCGACGCGGGGAGCCTCCGCCGCGCGCGGCGCTTCTATCTTTTCGCCACGGCTCAGCCGCTCGATGGCGGCGCGGGCCAGGTCGTTGACATCGCCCGCAGGCGCAGCACCGACGGTGGCAACGGCCGGCGCCGCCGGCGGCGCAACAACTGGCGGCTCGGCCTTGGCCGCGGTCTTGTCACGGGGGGCATGGCGACGCGATTCGGCCGCCTTCTCCGTTGCCTTGGTGCTTTCGGCCTTATCCAAGCCTGCCTTCTCAACCGGCTTCTTGCCGGCGGTCTGCGCGGGCTCGGCGGCATCGAAAGCCTGATCCGCGGTCGCGGCCGGCTTGGCGTCCATCGCTTTGATCTGAGGGGCCTGCGGCGGTTTTGTTGCGGCCGCGGCGATCGCAGGCGGGCGATCCTCCCGCGCCTTCGGGATAATGTAGTAGTTGACGATATAAGCGCCCACCACGGTGGCAAACACCGAGGGCAGGATATCGACGGTAAATTTCGAGAGATACTTCTTGAGCATGAACCCGGCCTCATTCCCCGGCAGCTAGATGCTGGAAATTTGAGGCTGATTCAGGGATCAATCACGTCGGATCGAAGGCAAGTTCCGATCCGACGTTCGCAATTGTTTCAGATGATTTTCAGCCGCGCGAACAGCATGAAACTGGTGAGATCGCGTCCGTAGAGCGGCTTGAGATCCTCCGGCAGCACATAGCGACTCGCCAGGCCGCCCACGCCGAACTTGGCATGGTCGGTGCGCAGGAAGTCGTAGATCCCGCCCGCCGACACCTTGCTCACCGTGAAGGCCCGCCCCTCCAGTCCCGCCATGTGATGCGTAAGCTCGCTTTGATCGACCCGTTCCGCCCGCATGAACAAGGTCACGTTCTGCTTCAGGATCGCCGAGCTCTCGAACAGAAAAGCATCCAGCGTCTTGCCGTCCGTTATCTTGCGACCCCAGGAAGCCGTGCTGCTCCACAGATGGCCATCACCGAACGGAGTGGTGTAGATCGCCGAGGCAGTGACACGATCCTCGTTGATCAGGGGCGCCAACTGCTCCGGCGAGTTCAAATGGCCGTAGGACACCTGCATCGACCATTCGCGGGTCGGATTCCAGCTCACCCGGCCGGAAAAGCTGTCGAGCCACGGACGCTCGATATCGTAGCGATACTGATCCGGCTCGCGACCACGAAAGGTGGAGGCCTCGAACTTCCAGTTGTCGATGACCGTTCCGAGCGTGATGACACCGAAGGTGATGTGGGTTGAATCCAGCCAGTGATGGCTGATCGGCGCCTCCGGATTGTCCATGCCAGACGTGCGATGCATGAAGGCTGGCGGGCCGAGCGCGGGCTCGCCCGGCAGGCCGCCATAGATGAAGACGCTGGTGGTCTTGGAGAGAGTGTAGCTGTAGGTCGCTGCCAGCTCCATGAACAGCTCATGCGGATGCTGGCGATCGATCAGGTGGCTCCTGCCATCCGCCGTCTCGCCGGTGGCGAGCAGGAGTGGATAGCCGTTCGGCCCCATGAACGGCTCCGGCGACATCATGGCGCGGACACCGAGCGTCCCGTCGCCGAGCTGACGCTGCGCCATGGTCATCAGCATGCCGGTGACGAAGCTCTGGTTGGCACCGCGCGGCCCGTCCTGCCGCGCATAGTTCAGATTGACCCAGCCATGGCTCATGACGCTCCATTCGGCGAGCTGCTGATGAATGCCCTCATGGGGCGACAGGTCGGGCTGCCAGCTGGTCCCGGAAGCGTCGCGGGTCGCAACATACGGCCCGAACGCGCTGGGCATCGCCGATGTGTGACCGGCATGGCCGCCGGTGTCGTGCTGGCTATGATCGATCGCCGGTCTGGCCTGGGATCGCTTCGGTCTCTTCGGCGCCGGCTTGGCGGCCGGAGCGGGCGTCGCGCGGTCTACGCGCGAATGCTCCATCTGGCCGTGATCCATTTTGCCGTGATCCATCTGGCTGTGATCCAGCTTTTCTGGACTGTCGGCCTGACCGAAAGCGGCGGTGGAAATGGTGGAGAGTGCCAGCAGCAATAGCCGGCGGCATGCGCGGCGTCGGCCGCGACCTATGAATGGCGGATTCATCTGATCCTCGCTTGAACTGAAACCATGCACCGTCGGACGACGGCATGTGTCGGCGCGCTGGCGCCGTCGCTCAGTTGGCGAGAATGGGAATGCCGGGGTCGATCGGCGGTGCGATGCCAGCCAGATGCGTTGTGCCAAAACCGTAGACGACGGCGATGGTCCGTCGCTCGAAGATCGTCGGACGGGAGATCGGGTTGAAGAAGCCGGCAACGCACAGGCTGCAATTCAGGCACTTGCAGACTGTCGCAGCGTCGGCTTGACCGGAGTGGTCGGCGGACGATGCGGCCTCTGTCGCCTGCTCGTCGCAATGATGCCCTTGATGGGTCGCTGCAACGACGCCATCGCCGTGGTGTTGCGGGGCGTGGTGCGGCGAGGCGCGATGGTGACCACCATCTATCGCGGAGACCTCGGTCGGCATTGCATGCGCCATCGGCATGCCGGCGACGACAAGCGCGATCGCCAGTAACATTGCCAAACTGCGTTGCAGAACACCGCCCATGGCGGAAGCCTAGACGATTGTCCGGCCACCGCCAAGCCTGCACGCCTGTGTCGCAAGCCAGGTCTAATCGCGCTTCGCTTACTTCTGCTTGATCTCGACTTCCAGGAAGACGATTTCTTTGTCGGTCTCGTTGAGCACGTCATGCTCGACGCCGGCCTTGCGGAAATAGGACTTGCCGGCGGTGATCGGCGCCTGTGAACGGGTGCCGTCCGGTGCCACGATCGTCATCACGCTGGTGGTGACGGGGACGATCACATAGTCCATGCCGTGCGTATGGTGGCCCGTGGCCGCACCCGGTGCCAGGCGCCATTCGGTGACGCGAACTTCGGGCGTGTCCTGCTGGACGTCGGATTGGGCAGCGAGCATCTGAAATCCTCAGGTCGTTACGGAGCGAATACGGTCAAGAGGAATACAGCAAACACAAGCAGATGCACCATCCCGAACAGGATATTCGTCACGCCGGTGGCGAAGGTCAGCATGCTGATCGCGAAGGTCATCACCAGCAACACCATCTCGCTCTGCGGCAGGCCCAGCACCAGCGGCTTGTCGAGCAGATAGGCCGCCAGCGCCACCGCCGGGATGGTCAGGCTGATGGTGGCGAGCGCCGAACCCAAAGAAAGATTGATGCTCTTCTGCAGCTTGTTGTGGCGCGCCGCCGAAATCGCCGCGACGCTTTCCGGGAGCAGCACCAGGAGCGCCACAACGATGCCCGTGAAGGCCGGCGGTGCGCCGATCGCCGCGCCGCCGGCATCGACGACCACCGAGAACGACTTCGCCAGCATCACCACCGATATGAGCGACACCACCAGCAGCAGGGCATTCATCGTGATCGAATAGGTGGAAAGATCGCCGCCATCTTCGTCGGAACTGTCGTTGATGAAATAGTCGCGATGGAGCACGGTCTGCGTATACAGAAACAGCCCGTACAGGATCATCGTCACGACGCTGACGAAGGCGAGTTGCAGCAGCGAAAACAACGGCCCAGGGGTGGCCAGCGTGTAGTTCGGCAGGATCAGCGTGATGGTCGACAGCACGATCAGGACGCTGAGATAAACCTTGGCGCCGCTGACCTGGAATTCCTGCTCAGCGTAGCGCAAGCCACCGGCCAGGATGCAGAGGCCGACCAGGCCGTTGCAGACGATCATCACCACCGCGAACACCGTGTCGCGCGCCAGCGTCGGCGCCGATTTGTCACCGATCATGATGGTGGCGATGACCGCCACCTCGATGATGATCACCGACAGCGTCAGCAGCAGCGTGCCATATGGCTCGCCGATCCGATGCGCAATGATCTCGGCATGATGGACCGCAGCGAACACCGTCCCGAACAGGATCACCAGCAAGACGACGGCGAAGATCAGGCCTTGGGCGGTGGGTGTGAACCCAAGCCCGATGGCCGTCGTGATGGAAACAAAAGCCACCGCGGCTGCGGGAAACAGCCACGACAATCGCGGCACGGGGTGTGCTGACATCAGAAAAATAATCCGGAATGCTAATTGATCGACAGGAGACGGGGGGTAACGACCGATGGAACATTCGGTTGCGCCCCTGCGTCAAGCTGCCCCGAAATGTCTGGTGCGATGGTGGCCTTCCGCGTGGTTCGGTCAAGCCCTCGCCCAATCGCGATGCGATGCGTATAATTGCCCATCACCCCAGGGTGAAACGAAAAACGAATCGGGAGAAATCACCATGTTTTCGCATATCATGATCGGGACCAATAACCTCGAAGCGGCGAAGTCGTTCTACGACAAGCTGCTGGGCACCGTGGGCGTGCCAGAGGCGGCGGTCGACCGCCATCGCATTTTCTATCGCACTAAAACCGGCACGTTTTCGGTGTCGAAGCCGATCGACGGCAAGCCGGCCACGCCGGCCAATGGCGGCACCATCGGCTTTCACGCCAAGTCGTCCGACGAAGTCGATGCCTGGCACGCTGCCGGGCTCGCCAATGGCGCCACGGCTTGCGAGGATCCGCCCGGTGTTCGCGACATGGGCGGCGTCAAGCTGTACCTGGCCTATCTGCGCGATCCCGACGGCAACAAATTGTGCGCGTTGCACCGCATGGCGCAGTAACGCCGCAGCCATACCACCAAAGCAAAAACGCCCGGCTCAGCGCCGGGCGTTTAATTTGGGGCTGTGGACGGAAGTTACATGCCCTTGACGATGTTCTCGGTCATCTTCTTGGCATCGCCGAGCAACATCATGGTGTTGTCGCGATAGAACAGCGGATTGTCGATGCCGGCATAGCCCGAGGCCAGCGAGCGCTTGATGAACATCACGGTGCCGGCCTTCCAGACCTGCAGCACCGGCATGCCGTAGATCGGCGACGTCTTGTCGTCCTCGGCGGCCGGGTTGGTGACGTCGTTGGCGCCGATCACGAAGGCCACGTCGGCCTGCGCGAATTCCGAGTTGATGTCCTCGAGCTCGAACACCTCATCGTAAGGCACGTTGGCTTCCGCCAGCAGCACGTTCATATGACCGGGCATGCGGCCGGCGACGGGGTGAATGGCGTATTTCACCTCGACGCCTTCCTTCTTCAGCGTATCGGCCATTTCGCGCAGCGCGTGCTGCGCCTGCGCCACTGCCATGCCATAGCCGGGCACGATGATGACCTTCTGCGCGTTCTTCATGATGAAGGCTGCGTCGTCCGCCGAGCCCAGCTTGACGGGGCGCACTTCGCCGGTGCCGGCGCCGGCGGCAGCGGTCTCACCGCCGAAACCGCCGAGGATCACTGAGATGAAGGAGCGGTTCATCGCGTGGCACATGATGTAGGACAGGATCGCGCCGGAGGAGCCGACCAGCGCGCCGGTGATGATCAGCGCGGAGTTGCCCAGCGTGAAGCCGATGCCGGCGGCCGCCCAGCCCGAATACGAGTTCAGCATCGAGATCACGACCGGCATGTCGGCGCCGCCGATCGGGATGATCAGGAGCGCGCCGAGCACCAGTGCCAGGATGGTGATGAGCCAGAAGTCGACCGCGCTGCCGGTTTTCACCAGGCCCACGATGAACACCACCAGCAGGATCGCGAGCACGATGTTGATGATGTGGCGGAACGGCAGGATGATCGGCGCGCCGCTCATACGGCCCGACAGTTTCGCGAAGGCGATGATAGAGCCGGTGAAGGTCAGCGCGCCGATGGCGACGCCGAGCGACATTTCGACCAGGCTGGCGCCGACGATCTTCTTGGTCACCGGATCGAGAATGCCGAAGGCTTCCGGCGCATAGAACGCACCGGCGGCAACCAGCACCGCGGCCATGCCGACCAGCGAGTGGAAGGCCGCGACCAGTTCCGGCATCGACGTCATCGGCACGCGCTTGGCGATCACGGCGCCGATGCCGCCGCCGATGGCGATGCCGAGGATCACCAGGATCCATCCAAGCGCATCGGCTGGCGGATGCGCGGCGAGCGTCGTGCCGACGGCGATGACCATGCCGGCCATGCCGAGAAAATTGCCCTGCCGGCTGGTAGCCGGGCTCGATAGCCCGCGCAGCGACAGGATGAAGAGGACGCCCGCGACGAGATAGAGCAGTGCGGCGAGATTGGCGTTCATCGGGCTGCCCTTACTTCTTTTTCTTCTGGTACATCGCCAGCATGCGCTGGGTGACCAGGAAGCCGCCAAAAATATTCACGCATGCGAAGATCAGCGCGATGAAGCCGAAGCCACGCGCCAAAGCACCGCCGCTGCCGACCATATTGACACCGACCGCAAGCAGCGCGCCGACCACGATCACCGAGGAGATCGCGTTGGTCACCGACATCAGCGGCGTATGCAGTGCGGGGGTCACCGACCACACCACGAAATAGCCGACGAACACCGCAAGCACGAAGATCGAGAGCTGAAAGACAAACGGGCTAACCAGCGAGGCATGATCCATATCGATTGTCCCTTACGCAGTCTTCGGCTGGAAATTCGGATGAATGACGGCGCCGTCCTTGGTCAGCGCCGTGGCCTTCACCAATTCGTCGTCCCAGTTCACCGCCAGCGCCTTCGATGATTTGTCGATCAGCGTCTCGATGAACGCAAACAGGTTGCGGGCATAGAGGCTGGAGGCCGAGGCCGCGACGCGGCCGGCGACATTGGTGAAGCCGACGATCTTGATGCCGTTGACATCGGCGACTTCGCCCGCCCTGGCGCCCTCGACATTGCCGCCGCGCTCGACGGCGAGATCGACCAGCACCGAACCGGGCTTCATCGAGGCCACCATCTCGGCGGTGACCAGACGCGGCGCCGGGCGGCCCGGGATTAGCGCCGTGGTGATGATGATGTCCTGCTTCTTGATATGCTCGGCGGTGAGTGCGGCCTGCTTGGCCTGGTACTCTTTCGACATTTCCTTGGCATAGCCGCCGGCGGTTTGCGCGTTCTTGAACTCGTCGTCCTCGACGGCCAGGAATTTCGCGCCGAGCGACTCGACCTGTTCCTTGGTGGCTGGACGCACGTCGGTGGCGGTCACCACGGCGCCGAGTCGACGCGCGGTCGCGATTGCCTGCAGACCGGCGACGCCGACGCCCATCACGAACACCTTGGCCGCCGGGATCGTGCCCGCGGCGGTCATCATCATCGGGAAGGCACGACCGAAGCTTTCGGCGGCCTCGATCACGGCGCGGTAGCCGGCCAGATTGGCCTGCGACGACAGCACGTCCATGACCTGCGCGCGGGTGATGCGCGGCATCAGTTCCATGGCGAAGGCCGACACGCCGGCATCGGCCATCGCCTTCAGCGCGACGTCGTTGCCATAGGGGTCCATGATCGCGATCACCAGCGCGCCGCGCTTGTAGGTCGCGAGTTCGGAAGCTTCCGGACGCTTCACCTTGATGACGATATCGGCGTCTTTCACGGCATCGGCCGACACCGTGGCGCCGGCAGTGGTGAATTCCGAGTCGGGCATGCCCGACTTCAGGCCGGCGCCGGGCTCGATGGCCACGTCGACGCCCAGCGCTTTGAATTTCTTGATCGTATCCGGCGACACCGCCACGTACATCATGCCGACGATGGCGACGACGGAGATCGTGCCCCACTTCATGAGGGCGAGAAAGCCTTCATAGGTCTGCTCATGGGCGGGATAATCGTTGCCATCCGCCGTGGTGTAAGCAATTTCGCTATGATCAGCCATTTCAGTCTCCCGCCAATGCTTTCGTCTGTTGCCACGGAATTAGCGCAATTGAATCGGGAGAGCAACGGCGGGTGGCATACCACGCAGAGCTTTAGATGATGCAGTGCATCATGCCGGCCAGTTGTCGCGAATCCAGCGCGTCAGGCTTTCTTCGCTCACTTCGCCGGCGGCAAGGGAGAGGATGATCGACGTGGACTGTGCAGGATCAGGCGAGAAGGCTACACGGTTCTTTTCCAAGAAAATCATCATGCTCATAAACGCGATGCGCTTGTTGCCATCGACGAATGCATGGTTCTTTGCCAGCCCGTAAGCGTATGCCGCCGCAAGTTCTGCTATCTCGGCTTGCTCATATCGCCATTTATTGACCGGACGCTCTAACGTCGATCGGAGCATGCCTTCGTCGCGCAGGCCAGCTGCACCGCCAAAGCGACGCAGCTGGCGGCTATGGATGGCGATAGCCTGATCATAGGTGATCCAGCGCGGCTCTGGGGCGGTCATTTTACGCTTTCATCATTTGGCCAGTGCGGCGAGCGTATCCTTGTATTTTTCCATCACGCGGTCGGCGATCTCCATCGACTCTTCAAAGTCGGGATCGTATGGCGTGAGTTGCACCCCGCCGCCCGCCAATTCTGTAACGTGCAGCTCCTGGCCCCGCTTCAGATCGAGCCGCTGCATCAGTTCCTTAGGCAACAACAGGCCGTCAGAATTGCCGATTTTTTTGATTTCGATCTTCAAGATTCATCTCCGTAAGCAGCTATTAGGTGTCGAACTGTCGTCTGATCGATCCCTCACGACAGTGATCGCCCTAAATACCAAAGGCACGTTATACAGATGTATAACATGCCTCTAGCGCGTGTTCAACAGATGTTTTACGCTCGACCGCCTACCCCATCGCCTCCAGCTCATCGATCATCCCCGAGATGACCGACAGCCCGCCGTCCCAGAAGGTGGGATCCCGGGCGTCGAGACCAAACGGCTGCAGCAGCTCGGAATAGTGCTTGGTGCCGCCGGCGGCGAGCATGGCCAGATAGCGATCGGCAAAGCCGTCCTGCGCGTTCTCGTAGACCGCGTAGAGCGAGTTCACCAGGCAGTCGCCGAATGCATAGGCGTAGACATAGAACGGCGAATGGATGAAGTGCGGAATATACATCCAGAAATTCTCGTAGCCCGGCTTAATGTCGATGGCCGGTCCGAGGCTTTCGCTCTGCACGCTGAGCCATAATTCACCGAGCCGCTCGGCGGTGAGCTCGCCGTTGCGGCGCTCGGTGTGCACGGCGCGTTCGAACGAATAGAACGCGATCTGTCGGACCACCGTGTTGATCATGTCCTCGACCTTGCCGGCGAGCAGCGCCTGGCGCTGCT
>SDZE01000330.1 GCA_004173095.1 Bradyrhizobiaceae bacterium | reverse complement strand
GAATCCGGCGCTGCGGCGTAGCGCCCCTGTCATCGCCCTGTTAAAAGACCGCGTTTTCAGCCAGCGAAAGGCCCATTCGATGCGCAAGGCGACGATCAAGCGCGCCACCAAGGAGACCCAGATCGAGGTTTCCGTGAATCTCGATGGCACCGGTCTGTCCAATTCGGCGACCGGCATCGGGTTTTTCGACCATATGCTTGACCTGCTCGCCCGCCATTCCCGCATCGACATCACCGTGAAAGCGGTGGGTGACCTGCATGTCGATTTCCACCACACCACGGAAGACGTCGGCATTGCGCTCGGCCAGGCCGTCAAGCAGGCGCTCGGCGACATGGCCGGCATCACCCGCTATGCCTCGGTCTATATGCCGATGGACGAGACCCTGACCCGGGTGGCGCTGGATATTTCCGGCCGCCCGTTCTTGGTCTTCAAGTCCGCCTTCCCGACCCACAAGATCGGCGAATTCGACACCGAACTGGTGCGCGAATGGTTCACCGCCTTCGCGGTGCAGGCAGGCGTGACTTTGCACGTCGAGACCCTATATGGCGAGAACAGCCATCACATCGCCGAATCCTGCTTCAAAGGGCTGGCACGGGCGTTGCGGACGGCGGTGGCCGTCGATCCCCGCAATGCCGGCGAAGTGCCGTCCACCAAGGGTCAGCTCGGCGGTTGAGACAAGCCGTCATTGCGGGGAGCGAAGCGACGAAGCAGTCAAGGTCTGGCTCGTTGCTTCTGGATTGCTTCGCTACGCTCGCAATGACGAAAGGATAGAGCGTCATGCCGGTCTATACAGTTCATGCGCCGAAACGTGCCGAGACGTCGCCGGAGATGTTGCCCTTGGCGGCGGACAGGTTCGTCTTCGTGCGCGATGGATTTCATGTCTGGGCCTTCGTGGCCGGGCCGTTCTGGTTGCTGTTCCATCGGCTATGGCTGGCGCTGATCGGTTATCTCGTGCTGTCTTTCGTCGGCGAGATCGTGCTGTCTCTGCTCGGTATCGGCGCCGGTCCGCGGATGCTGGTGATGTTCGTGATCGCGCTGCTGATGGGGTTCGAAGCATCCAGCCTGCGGCGCTGGTCGTTGTCGCGGGGCAAATGGCGGCAGCTCGACATGGTCGTCGCCGACAATCCGGAAGCCGCCGAACGACGTTTTTTCGATCGCTGGGCAAGCCGCCAGAAGTCTGAGTTCTATGCAACCGATCGCGGCGCGCCGCCGCCGACCCGCCAAGTCCCTGGCCAGCCGTTTTCGCGCGGGCCGGATGACGTGATCGGGCTGTTTCCACAACCGGGAGTGACACGGTGACCGTCGCCATCATCGATTACGGCTCCGGCAATCTGCACTCTGCTGCAAAGGCCTTCGAGCGCGCCACCCGCGGCATGGATGCGCCGCCGAAGATCGTCGTCACCCGCGATCCCGAACGAGTGTTCCGGGCCGATCGCATCGTGCTGCCGGGCGTCGGCGCTTTCGCCGATTGCCGCCGCGGCCTGAACGAGCTCGACGGCATGGTCGATGCGATGACTGAGGCGGTGCGCGACAAGGCCAAGCCGTTTTTCGGCATCTGCGTCGGCATGCAATTGATGGCGACGCGTGGCAAGGAGCATGTCACCACCGACGGGCTCAACTGGATCGCCGGCGATGTCGAAAAGATCACGCCCGATGACGAGAGCCTGAAGATCCCGCATATGGGCTGGAATACGCTGGAGGTGCTGCGCGAGCATCCCGTGCTCGACGGCCTGCCGCTCGGGCCGAAGGGTCGCCACGCATACTTCGTGCATTCCTATCAGCTCAACGCCGTGAACGAGAAAGAAGTGCTCGCGCGCGCCGATTACGGCGGGCCGATCACCGCCATCGTCGGCCGCGACACCGCCATCGGCACGCAGTTTCATCCCGAAAAGAGCCAGCGCTTCGGGCTGGCCCTGATCGCGAACTTTTTGAAATGGAAGCCGGGATGCAATTCAACACAGGCGGTTGTGCCCCCTCTCCCGTTTTTGCGGGGGAGGGCCGGGGTGGGGGCAGCCACACACGCGGCTCTCTCGCTTGGGGCTCCCCCACCCCGGCCCTCCCCCGCAAGTGCGGGAGAGGGAGCTACAGCATTTCTGGTACCCAAAAGACCCGATCATGATCCTCTTTCCCGCCATCGACCTCAAAAACGGCCAGTGCGTTCGCCTCGAACAAGGCGACATGGC
>SDZE01000125.1 GCA_004173095.1 Bradyrhizobiaceae bacterium | reverse complement strand
AGTTATCGGGTCGTGCCAGCGCGAGCGCGGTTGAGCCGTTCGCGCACCAGGTTGC
Source organism: Bradyrhizobiaceae bacterium (assembly GCA_004173095.1). Taxonomy (GTDB): domain Bacteria; phylum Pseudomonadota; class Alphaproteobacteria; order Rhizobiales; family Xanthobacteraceae; genus Tardiphaga. The sequence goes on along the minus strand of SDZE01000125.1, from coordinate 2,129 downwards.
GCAATCCCTCTTTGTCCTCGACATCGAGTGCCACGGCGAAGCCAACGATTTCCGTCGCCACCGGCATGCCGCGCAGCTTCACCAGATCCTTCTCCGTCGTCACCAGCGTCAGGCCTTCGCGCTGCGCCTGCGCGACCAGGGTGTCGATCTCCTGGCTGCGATACGGATGATGATCGCCGAACGCTGTCTCGACCGCCACATCCACGCCGGCATTGCGCAGCGTGCGAAAGAAGCGGCCGGGATCGCCGATGCCGGCAAAAGCGAGCACGCGCTTGCGGTGCAGGGCGCGCACCGATGCCTCATCCGGCTGCAGCCGCGCCGTCAATATCTTGCCACCCCTGCCATGCACCAAAGCGGCCACGCCGGTGGCCGCGACACCATCACCAATGATCACAAGCGCATCGGTGCGATCGATCTGGCGATCAAGCGGGGCACGCAACGGGCCCGCAGGGAAAACACGGCCGTTGCCGAGGCCACGATTGCCGTCGATGACGATCAGCGACAGATCCTTGACCAGCGCCGGGTTCTGAAACCCGTCATCCATCACGATGACGCTCGCGCCCGTCGACCGCGCCAGCGCCGCGCCGCCAACCCGGTCGCGCGCGATCACCACCGGAACGTCGCGCGCCATCATCAGGGGTTCATCGCCGACATCCGCCGCTTCGTGACGCGACGGATCGACCTTGACCGGACCGCGCAGTTTTCCGCCATGGCCACGGCTGAGCACCACCGGCGTCTCACCGAGTTCGCGCAGCAACTTGACCATCATGAGCGTGGTGGGCGTCTTGCCGGCCCCGCCGGTATGATAGTTGCCGACGCAGATCACGGGAATGCCGGCCACGGTGCCCCGCTGCATCATGCGCGATGCGGTCAGTCCGCCGTAGAGGGCGCCGAGCGGCATCAGCAGGCGAGACAGCAAACTGTTTCGCTGCTGCCAGAACGCCGGCTCACGCATGATGACTGCCCATCTCGAAGCGCAGTTGCATGAGATAGGGTTCGAGCGCATGGAGCGTGCGATCGAGCGCACCGCCGAGGCGGGTCACGACCTGATCCGCGGCATCTGTGGCTTCGCCGCGCGCTGCCGTATCACCCAGCAACTGGCCGAGCTGCTGAACGAGCTGGGTGGACGAGTCAGCCTGTCGCGCGCCGCCGGCACGATCAAGCGCCTCGTAAACGTCGGTGAAATTGAACACATGCGGACCATGAACGATGGCCGCGCCGAGCTTGGCAGGTTCGATCGGATTCTGCCCGCCATGCGGCACCAGCGAGCCGCCCATGAACACCACGGGTGCCAGTCGGTAGAACACGCCGAGCTCGCCCATAGTATCGGCAACATAGATGTCGATGCCGGCGTCCGGCATCTCATCGCGCGAACGCAAGGCAGCCCGCACGCCGCCTGCGTTGATCATCTCGGCGATGGCCGGTCCGCGATGCGCATGGCGCGGGACGATCACCGTGAGCAACCCCGGAAACAACGCAGCCAATGCGCGGTGGGCTTCGAGAACGGTCTCTTCCTCACCGGGATGCGTCGACGATGCCAGCAGGATCGGACGCCCGCGCGTCACGGCCTTCAACGTCTCCAGCTTCGCGGCATCACCGGGCGGCGCCTGCACATCGAATTTCAGATTGCCCGTAACGGCGACCCGGCGGGATCCAAGCATACCGAAGCGATCGGCATCAGTGTCGGATTGCGCCAGGCAGATCTCGAAACAGCCGAGCAATGCGGAGATGGTTTTCGACATCTTCTGCCAGCGCGGGAATGAGCGCTGCGACATCCGGGCATTGATCAGCGCCATCGGCACCCGCCGCTTGGCGGCCGACAGGATCAGATTGGGCCACAGATCGCTCTCAATGAACAGCGCCAGGCTCGGATGCCAATGATCGAGAAAACGCGCGACATAGCGCGGCGAGTCGTAGGGAATATATTGATGGATGATATCCGCCGGAAAGCGTTTGGCGATGATCGCTGCCGACGTCACCGTGCCCGAGGTCAGCAGCACGCGCATATTCGCCGCGCGCAGCCGCTCGATCAGCGGCGCCGCAGCCAGCACTTCGCCGACGCTCGCACCATGCACCCAGATCAGCGGCCCCGCCGGACGTTCAACGCCAGCGATGCCGCGACGTTCTCC
>SDZE01000469.1 GCA_004173095.1 Bradyrhizobiaceae bacterium | reverse complement strand
CTCCACTTCGGCGAAATAGTTCTCGACGTTGCGGTTGAGCTCCATCACGCCGACTTCCTGCAGCGGATAGTCGGCATGCGGCCATACCTTGGTGAGGTCAAACGGATGGATCTTGTAAGTATCCGCCTCGGCCTCCGGCATCACCTGCACGTACATGGTCCACTTCGGGAAATCGCCCTTGTTGATGGCCTCGATGACGTCGCGGGTCGAAAAGTCCGGATCGTCGCCGGTCATCTTGGCGGCGTCGGCGTCGGAGAAGTTCTTGATGCCCTGCTGGGTCTTGAAGTGGAACTTGATCCAGTGCCGTTCGCCTTTTTCGTTCCAGAACGAATAGGTGTGCGAGCCGAAACCGTCCATGAAGCGCGCCGACACCGGCGTGCCGCGGTCGCTATACAGGAACATCACCTGATGCAGCGCTTCCGGCGACAGGCTCCAGTAATCCCAACGGCGCCAATGCGGCTTCAGATGGGTGCCCGGATCGCGCTTCTGGGTGCGGATAAAATCGGAGAATTTCAGCGGATCGCGGATGAAGAAGATCGGCGTGTTGTTGCCCACCAGATCCCAGTTGCCGTCCTCGGTGTAGAATTTCATCGCAAAGCCGCGCGGATCGCGCGCAGTGTCTGCCGATCCCGACTCGCCGCCGACGGTGGAAAAGCGTGCAAACATCTCGGTCTTCTTACCGACTGCAGCGAACAGCGACGCGCAGGTTAGGTGAGAGATATCCTTGGTCACCGTGAACGTGCCGTAGCCGCCGTAGCCCTTGGCGTGCACCACGCGCTCGGGCACACGCTCGCGGTTGAAATGGGCCATCTTCTCGATCAGATGGTAATCCTGCATCAGGATCGGACCGCGCGAACCGGCGGTGACGGAATTCTGGTTGTTCTCGATCGGACGCCCGAAAGCGGTCGTCATCGTCGATGGTTTTTTGGTGTCAGCCATGGCTGGGGTCCTTCGGGTTTTGGTGCCGTCGATGAGGACAGTGATCGCGCTGGGGACGTGATCGCCATCAACGACGGCATGCATGATCAGGCGCATGACACGCAGATCGCAGCCGACAACGCCCGGCCGGCAAATTGGTGCCATTGCCTTGATCGCAAGGGCGCTCCCGCCAGAGCTGATCTGCGCTCTGGTACCCAGCTACAGCCCGTCCGGCGGGATGTGCGGCGATTGCATCGCCTGCAGGCGGTTGCGCACCCGCTCGCGATGGAAGGCGTAAAGGCCGGAGCCGACGATCACCGATGCGCCCACGATCATCGCCGCGTCCGGCACGTCGCCGAAGATGAGATAGCCGAGCCCCATGGCCCACAGCAGCTGCGTATAGCGAAACGGCGCCACGGCGGAAATCTCTCCTGCCCGCAACGCGATGATCACGCATTGATAGCCGATCAGCACCAGCACGGCGGCCAGCAGCAGGAAGCCCATCGAGCGCCCCGACATCGGCGTCCAGCCGCCGAGCGGCACGATCAGGCAGCCGCCGACGATGGTGACCACGAAGGTCGTCAGCAGCGTCACGAACACCGACGGAATCTCTTTCGGGATGCGGCTGGTAGCGAGATCGCGCACCACGCAAAAACACACCGAGATCAATGCCAGCACCGCATACTGGTTGAAGCCCTCAGCGCCCGGCCGCACCACGATCAGCACGCCGATGAAGCCCGCGATGATGGCGAGCCAGCGTCGCCAGCCTACGGGTTCGCCGAAGATCAGGGCCGCTCCCAGCGTGATGGCCAGCGACAGCGACTGAAAGATCGCCGATGTGCTGGCCAGCGGCATATGGGTGATCGAGGCCAGGAATGTCGCCGTGCCGCCGATCTCGCCGCATACGCGCAGCGCCACCGGCAGCTTGAACAGCACGCTGATCGGCCGCAGCGCCTGCTGATACCAGGCCAGCGCGAACACCAGCACGATGGAGATCGCGCCGCGCACCAGCATCACCTGGCCGAAATTCATCTCCGCGGTGAGATATTTCGTGGTGGCGTCGTTCATGCTGAAGCTGGCCATGGCCACGGCCATCATCAGGCTTCCGCGCATATTGGGGGAGAGAGGCAAGGTGTCCGCCGAGGTGGGATAAGGGCAAAATGTAGGGTGGGCAAAGCGCAGCGTGCCCACCATTCTTCCCCGCGGGCGGCGTGGTGGGCACGCTACGCTTTGCCCACCCTACAGAAGTGTTATTTGGCGCCGGCGAGTTGCGCGTATTTCCACGATGCCTGCGCCAGCGGCACGGTGCGCTTGGCAGACTCCATCGCCTTGGCCGATGACGCGGTGCCGTCGCGGACGCGGCCGGCGATGCCCTGCAGAATGCCGGTGAGCCGGAACAGGTTGTAGCAGTAGTACCAGTTGAGATCCGGCACATCCTTGCGGCCGGCCTTCTCGCAATAGATCTTGGCGGCCTCGTCCATGGTCGGGATGTCGAGCGCCTTGAAGTCGAGACCTTCGAGGCCCGGCATGATCCACTGCATCAGCAGATAGGTGAAATCGGCCATCGGATCGCCCAGCGTCGACAGTTCCCAGTCGAGCACCGCCTGCACTTTCGGCTCGGTGGTATGGAACACCATGTTGTCGATGCGGTAGTCGCCATGCACCACCGACACCCGCTCCTGATCGGGCACCGAAGTCGGCAGCCACTCGATCAGTCGCTCCATCTCCGGAATCAGTTGGGTTTCGGACGCGCGATACTGCTTGGTCCAGCGATCGACCTGGCGCGCAAAATAATTGCCGGGGCGGCCGAAGTCGCCGAGTCCGATTGTCTCCGGATCGTAGCTGTGCAGTTGCGCCAGCGTTTCGATCTTGGCGGTATAGATCGCGCGGCGCTGGCTCTTGTCGACGGAGGGTAAGGCCGGATCCCAGAAGATGCGCCCCTCTTCCATCGACATCACATAGAACGCCGAGCCGATCACGGCGTCGTCGGTGCACAGCGCATAGGCCTTGGCGACCGGGAAGCCCTGCTTGCCGAGTGCTGCGATCACCTTGTATTCGCGATCGACCGCATGCGCCGACGGCAGCAATTTGCCGAACGGCTTGCGCCGCATCACGTAAGAACGCTGCGGCGTGTTGAGCCGATAGGTCGGATTAGACTGGCCGCCCTTGAATTGCAGCACGGTGAGCGGGCCTTCAAAACCCTCCACATGCGCGCGCATCCAGCCTTCGAGACGCTGCTCGTCGAAACGGTGCCGATCCTCGACCGGCCGTGTGCCGTTATACTCGTCGTCGCGCTTTACACCGTCAGTCACGTTGTGTCCTCGTTTCTTATTGTCACCGCGCCCCAATTGTCATCGCCCGGCTTGACCGGGCGATCCAGTCACCTCGGCGGCAGTGATATAACTGCGACGCAGGCGTTGACTGGATCCCCGCTTTCGCGGGGATGACAGTTTGACTTGGGATAAGCCCTCAGTGCTTCGCCTGATTGGCATACTTCTTCAGTTCGAGCCGTGCGATGGCGCGATTATGCACCTCATCCGGGCCGTCGGCCAGACGCATGGTGCGCATCGACGCATAGTCCTTCGCAAGCCCGGCATCGTCGGACACGCCGGCGCCACCATAGGCCTGGATCGCATTGTCGATGATCTTCAGCGCCATATTGGGACCGGAGACCTTGATCATGGCGATTTCGAGCTGCGCGGTCTTGTTGCCGACCTTGTCCATCATGTCGGCGGCCTTGAGGCAGAGCAGACGGTTCATCTCGATATCGGTGCGGGCCTGCGCGATGCGCTCTTCCCACACCGAATACTCGATGATCTTCTTGCCGAAGGCCGTGCGCGACTGCAAGCGACGCACCATCTTCTCCAGCGCCTCTTCGGCCTTGCCGATGGTGCGCATGCAGTGATGGATGCGGCCCGGACCGAGACGGCCCTGCGCGATTTCGAAGCCGCGGCCTTCGCCGAGCAGGATGTTGCTGGCGGGCACGCGGACATTGTCCAGCCGCACGCGCGCGTGACCGTGCGGTGCATCGTCGAAGCCGAACACCGGCAGCATCTTCTCGACGATGACGCCCTTGGCATCGGCGGGCACCAGGATCTGCGACTGCGCCTGATGCTTCGGCGCATTCGGATCGGTCTTGCCCATCACGATCATGATCTTGCAGCGCGGATCGCCCATGCCCGACGACCACCACTTGGTGCCGTTGATGACATATTCATCGCCCTCGCGCTTGATCGAGGTTTCGATATTGGTCGCATCCGACGATGCCACATCGGGCTCGGTCATCAGGAACGCCGAACGGATCTCGCCGTTCATCAGCGGCTTCAGCCACTTCTGTTTGTGCTCCTTGGTGCCGTAGCGCATGAACACTTCCATATTGCCGGTGTCCGGCGCCGAGCAATTGAAGACTTCCGATGCCCAGCCGATATGGCCCATCTGTTCGGCTAACATCGCGTATTCGAGATTGCTCAGTCCCGCGCCGTGGAATTCATCGTCTTCATGCGACGACGGCGGCATGAACATGTTCCACAGACCTTCGGCCTTGGCCTTCTGCTTCAACTCCTCGACGATCGGAATGACCTTCCAGCGCTCGCCCTCGGCGTCCTGCTGCTTGTAGATCGGCACGGCCGGGCGGACATGCTTGGTCATGAAGGAGGATACGCGCTCGAGCCATTCGCGCTGGCGATCCGACATCGTGAAATCCATGGAACGTCCCTCTTTGTTCTTTTGAAATCTTTGGCGGCACTGTTGTCCCGTCGATAGGCGTCCGCAAGCGAAAAATTGGAGCGGATTGTCGCTCGTCGATCGTGGCGGTCGTCCATCGCGGGGGCGACGGCGTGGTGCGCGAGGCCGGATGCTGCCGAGCCCGCAAAGACAGGCACCTGCATTGACATTCCGCTCGCTCAAACGATAGTTTCATACAGTTGTTTGAAATGCAATCGTGCCGATCCGCGCTGCTCGCATGGGGCCATGTGGAGGTTGGGCGCGACGGCGCGGCAGCAATTGTCCGAAATCAAGGCGAGAGCGAATATGGCAGCCGATCGCACCCGCACCGCCATCATCACCGCGGCCGAACGGCTCTATGCCGAGCGCGGCTTTGCGGACGTGACGATGCGCGACATCGTGGCCGCCGCCGACGTCAATCTCGCTGCCGTGAACTATCATTTCGGCTCCAAGGACGAGCTGATCGCCGAATTGTTCGTGACACGAAGTATCGCCACCAATCGCGAGCGTCTGCGCGATCTCAAAGCCGCCGAGGAAGCCGGCGGCGGCCGCGCCTCCCCGCAGCAGATTTTCACCGCATTGGTCGGCCCCACCTTGCGCGGCTGTCTCGGCGAGACCAGGCAACGCTCCGATGCCGCCCGCTTCATGATCCGGGCGTCGATCGAGTCGGTGCCGCCGATCCGCAAGATCAAGACCCGCGAGGTCGATCATCTCAAGCGCTTCGCCGCCGCGCTGCGCCGCGCTTTGCCCGACCACGACCCCGCGGATATTTTCTGGGCGCTGCATTTCGCGCTGGCCATGGCGCACCAGACCATCCGCGATACCGAACGCCTGACCCGAATGTCCGACGGTCTATGCGATCTCGACGACGTCCAGGGCATCATCGACCGCGTCGTGGCGGTGGCGCTGGCCGCGCTGACCGGCAAGCCCGCCCGCATCAAGACGAGAGCGTAACGCACCCGTCGTGTGGGCCTGTAGCATGTAGGGTGGGCAAAGCGCAGCGTGCCCACCACCCGCCCCTCCGCGATCGATGCGCGCCATGGTGGGCACGGCGCAAGCGCGCCTTTGCCCACCCTACAGATCCAGCATTTCACGCGGGCCATCCGAAACACACCTTCGCCCCGTCTCCGGGCTATCCATCGCGCGATTCGCAGCGTATTCCGCTGCCATGAGCGCAACGGACGCCATCGCATTCGTATCGGACGACATCGCCGAAGTCGGCGATCTCATGCGCGCGCTGTCCGGGCGCTATGAGGCCATCTTCGGCAATGTGCGCGCGGCCTGCGGCGTCGTGGGCGAGCGCGCGCCTGAACTTTCCGATGCCGCCCGCGATATCGTCGATCTCGCCGGCGCCGCCAGCGCCAGTGTGTACGCGCATATCCCGAACCAGCCGCAGCTTGCCTGCAGCAGCGGATGCGCGGCCTGCTGCCATCTCTATGTGCAGGTGCCGCCCGGCATCGCGCGCATGATGGCCGATCATATCGCAGCTCACTTTTCGGCGGAGCAGCGCACCGCACTGCACGGCCGGCTGCAGATCGCGGCGGCGGCAGCGAGCAACGCCGCCGATCCGACCAAACTGCGTCACCGCTGCCCGCTGCTCGGCGCCGACGATCGCTGCACCGTCTATGAGGTCCGCCCGCTGTCATGCCGCGCCTTCACCTCGCGCTCGGTGGCGCGCTGCAATGATGTTGTGTTCGGCGATCTCGCCGATGGCTCCGGCGTCGAGCAGAACGCCGCGCATTATCGCATCCATATGGAAGCGACCTTCGCCCTCGAACAGGCCGCCCGCCAACGCGGCCTGCCGGCCGAACAGAAGGGATTGGCGCAAGCGCTGCTGGACGCGATGGGCGGAGGCTGAAGCCGGTCCCTCGTCGTCCCTTGCGCCCGTAACGGCACTCGCCCTCAGATTGCGAAAAGTCTTGATCCTCCGTCTCACGGATGCATAGTTCCGTGGCGCGACGGATTGACGCTGCGGTAATCAGCGCGCTGGCCAGCTCATTGGCTTGGGGGACTCACCATGACGACCTTTCTTCGGGCGCCCGGCATCGCCGGCGCTGCGCTTTTCACCTTGCTCGCCAGCTCAGCCGTCCATGCCGATAGCATGGAATGCGCCACCATCAACCAGCAGCAGGTCGAAGCCCTGTTCGACCGCTGGAATGCGTCGCTGGACACGCACGATCCCGCCAAAGTCACGGACAATTACGCCGACGATGCGGTGCTGCTGCCCACGGTGTCGAACACGCCGCGCACCGATCGCGCCTTGATCCAGGATTATTTCGTCCACTTCCTGGAGCGCCACCCGCATGGGGTGATCAATTCGCGCACCATCAAGATCGGCTGCAACACCGCCACCGATGTCGGCACCTACACGTTCACGCTGGACGGCAAGCTGCCCGGCGAGAAGGTGACCGTGCCGGCGCGCTACAGCTACAATTACGTCTATCGCAGCGGCAAGTGGCTGATCGCCCACCATCATTCGTCGGCGATGCCCGAACCCACCGCACCGGTGACCGCGGCTGCAGGCCAAAAGTAACAGCACGCGATGAAGGGGCAGCGACGATCGCTGCCCCTGAATGTGCTGCTCAAAACGACGGCGGCGTGCAGGCGCTCATGACTTCGCAGGGCTTGGCGCTGCACTGTTGCACGAGATGGCCAAAAGTAGCGCTGACAGCAATCTTGCGGTCATCCCGAAAGGGGCTACATTCCACTCAGTTTGAGAGGATGAGACATGGCTAGCAGACCTCCTCCGCCACCACCGCCTCCGACCACAATTCAAAAGGGCGGCATGCCCCGGCCGACGTCGCAATCGTCGCTTCCGAAGCCTGCGGCGAAGTGAGTTACGGTCCCCAATAAGCGAGCCAAACGGCTGACGCACCCACGAAGGGAGCCGCCAGCCCGCAGAGATAGGCACGTGTCATGCGTGTGCTCGAGCGTGTGCTGACCGCCTCGTTCACCGCGATCATCGCCTCGGACTGATTGAGATATGCGGTGACCGTCTCGCGAACGTCCTGTTCGTTCCGCAAGGCCCAGAACCAGAAATCAGGCTTGCGTCCCGGCAGATAAACCTCCGCAGTCCATGCGGCCGTATAGGCCCACGCACAGCCGAGCAGAACACTGAGCGCGCTGCCGCCGAGAAAGCATTTCAGGAAAAGCGACAACTGGCCGATCTGGTTCAGGCCGAACGAAATGGTCGTCACTGCCGCCAGGATGGAGATATAGACGGCAAGCACCTTGTGGCTTTTCTCGTCATGAAACTGGATGAGCTTCAGTAAATGCTCCTGATATCGGACGACGTCCTGCAGTGCGATCTCGGCGACCTTTTCGGATGGTGCAAAGAGAGGCGGCGGCGGACTGATGTCGCTCGGCGTTCCAGGCATTGGATTTCAACCCCACCCGCAATTCAACTTAAAGATGCATTAAACGACGGCGACTAGCTACCTGAATTGCGCACTGCCGCCCGGCGTCGGTCATCAAAACGACGGCGGCGTACAGGCGCTCATGACTTCGCAGGGCTTGGCGCCGACGCAGCGAAACCGGTGCGGGCGGCGGCTTTCGAAGTAATACGCATCTCCGGGATCGAGGATGCGGCGCTCGTCGTCGACGATGACTTCGAGCCGGCCGGAGATCACGATGCCGCCCTCCTCGCCGTCATGCACCAATGGCACGCGGCCGGTGTCGCTGCCCGGTTCGTAGCGCTCCTTCAGGATCTGCAGGCTGCGGCCGAACAGATTGTCGCCGACCTGGCGATAGGAGATCGGCCCCTTGCCGATCTCGGTCAGTTCGTCGGCGCGGTAGAAGGCCTTGCGCGGCCGGTCCGGCTCGATGGCGAAGAACTCCGCGAGCCCCATCGGAATGCCGTCGAGAATGCGCTTGAGCGCGCCGACCGATGGATTCATCTGGTTGGATTCGATCAGCGAGATGGTCGAATTGGTGACGCCCGCGCGCTTGGCCAGCTCGCGTTGCGACAGCTTGTGACGCCCGCGCACGAAGCGCAGCCGTTCGCCGAGATCGATGCTCACGCCCGGACCCTGTTTGGAGTGTTGCGGATCCGGCAAATATGGCCCGAGCCGGTCAACAATATCAAGAGCTTGATGAGCACAAGAAAAGGACTTGTTGCAATGTTACGAACATGATCCTGATCTGCGATCAACCTTGGGAGCGCGCCGTGACCGTCCATCAGATTCCGAACAGCCTGCAACTCGACACCTTCTGGATGCCGTTTACGGCCAACCGCCAGTTCAAGGCGGCGCCGCGCATGTTCTCGTCGGCCAAGGGCATGTATTACACCACGGAAGACGGCCGCAAGGTGCTCGACGGCTCGGCCGGCCTGTGGTGCACCAATGCGGGCCACGGCCGCACCGAAATCGCCAGCGCCGTGGAGAAGCAGCTCACCAGCCTCGATTTCGCGCCGGCCTTCCAGATGGGCCATCCGCTGGCGTTCGAATTCGCGAACCGCCTCGCCGAGATCGCGCCGGAAGGCCTCGACCGCATCTTCTTCACCAATTCAGGCTCCGAATCCGGCGACACCGCGCTGAAGATTGCGCTGGCCTATCACCGCGCCAACGGCCAGGCCTCCCGCACCCGGCTGATCGGCCGCGAGCGCGGCTATCACGGCGTCGGCTTCGGCGGCACCTCGGTCGGCGGCATGGTCAACAACCGCCGCGCCTTCTCCTCCGCGCAGTTGCCCGGCACCGACCACATCCGCCACACCTATGATCTCGCGCGCAATGCATTCTCCAAGGATCTGCCCGAGCACGGCGCCGAACTCGCCGACGACGTCGAGCGTTTGGTGGCGCTGCATGGCGCCGACACCATCGCCGCTGTCATCGTCGAGCCGGTGCCCGGCTCGACCGGCGTGCTGCCGCCGCCGAAGAACTATCTGCAGCGGCTGCGCGAGCTGTGCACCAAGCACGGCATCCTGCTGATCTTCGACGAAGTCATCACCGGCTTCGGTCGTCTCGGCGCGCCGTTCGCCGCGCAGTATTTCGGCGTGACGCCGGACATCATGACCACCGCCAAGGGCATCACCAACGGCACCGTGCCCTGCGGCGCCGTGTTCGCCCATCGCAAGGTCTATGATGCGCTGATGAACGGCCCGGAAGGCCAGATCGAGCTGTTCCACGGCTACACCTATTCGGCGCATCCGGTGGCCTGCGCGGCGGGCATCGCCACCCTCGACATCTACAAGAACGAAGGCCTGCTGACCCGCGCCGGCAAGATGGCCGAGTACTGGCGCGACAGTCTGCATGCGCTGCGCGATCTGCCCAACGTGATCGACATCCGCAATTGCGGCCTGATGGGCGCCGTCGAACTCGCGCCGCGCAAGGACGCACCGAGCGCCCGCGGTTACGAGGTGATGGTC
>SDZE01000634.1 GCA_004173095.1 Bradyrhizobiaceae bacterium | reverse complement strand
TGGCGGTGCTGTCCGGCGCGATCTACGCGCGCTACGGCGAAGGTGTGTATTACGTCATGGCAGCGCTGGGGCTAGTGGGCGTGTGCGTGATCTGGTGCGCTCGCCACCGCCTCGCGCAGAAACTCACCAGCCCTTAGCCCCACAACTCCGGCTCTGGCGGATACACCGTGCTTCCCTCATAGCGCAGGCCGCCGTCGCGATCTTTCGCCAGCAGCAGCGGTCCATCCAGATCAACGAACCGCGCGCCCTGTGCGATCAGCATCGCCGGCGCCATGGCCAGCGATGTCGCGACCATGCAGCCGACCATGATATCGAGCCCCATGGCGCGGGCGGCGTCCGCCATCTTCAGCGCCTCGGTGAGTCCGCCGGCCTTGTCGAGCTTGATGTTGAGCGCGTCGTAGCGACCGGCCAGTGCGGCGAGCGAGGCGAGATCGTGCACGCTCTCGTCGGCGCAGACCGGGATCGGCCGCTGCACCTGCAGCAGCGCCTCATCCTGTCCGGCGGGCAGCGGTTGTTCGATCAGCGTCACGCCGGCCCGGTGGCAGGCATCGAGATTGGCGGCCAGGTTGTCCGCAGTCCATCCTTCATTGGCATCGACGATCAGGTCGGCGTTCGGCGCAGCGCTGCGCACGGCCGCGATACGCGCCATGTCGTCATCGCTGCCGAGCTTGATCTTGAGCAACGGGCGATGCGCGGCCCTGGCTGCGGCCGCGGCCATCGCCGCGGGGTCGCCGAGCGAGATCGTATAGGCGGTGGTGCAGGGGGCAGGCGCCGGCCTTTGCAACAGGGTCCAGATGCGCCCGCCGCTCTCCTTGGCTTCGAGATCGTGCAAGGCGCAGTCGATGGCATTGCGGGCCGCGCCGTGCGGCATGGCATTCTGCAAGGCGTCGCGGCCGAGCCCTGCGGCGAATGCGCCGGCCATGGCCTGGATCTCAGCCAGCGTCGCCTGCGGCGTCTCACCATAGCGCGCGTAAGGTACGCATTCACCGCGGCCGGTATGTCCGCCCCGGGCGATCTCGGCGATCACCACCACGGCCTCCGTCTTGGCGCCGCGGCTGATCGTAAAGCTGCCTGCGATCGGCCATGTTTCGATACGGGCCGTCAATGTCGCGGTAGGCGAGGAGGAAACGGACAAATCGGCGTCCTTTGGTTGCAACGGGTTGGAACCCGATGTGATCTCTATAAGTTTAAGTGACCCGCGTGAACTTCTTTGCGACGTAATGCGGTGCTTCAGAGAGCGATTGGACTTCGTTGACACGCTGTTAACCATAGCATCGTGTTGGTTCGATTGAGTTTCTCAAATCCCTATGGCGACGTGTTAATCATCTGTTCATGACTTGGTTGAATGTACGACAGGGGCCGCTGTGAGCGGTCCAACTCTCGATCAGATTGCAAAGGGCGATGGCCTGGCGCTGTGCGCCGCCGGCGCATGGACGGCTGCGTCTGCGCCGGTCATGGAAAAGCTGGTCGCCGATGCCGAACGGCTGAGCGGCAGCCGCCCGAACATCTTCATCGACGTCTCGCAGATCTCGAAACTCGATACGTTCGGGGCGTGGCTGATCGAGCGCCTGCGCCGCGCGTTGACGGTAGGGGGGCAGGAAGCACAGATCGCCGGGCTGTCCGCCAATTATGCGAGCCTCGTGGACGAGGTGCGGAAAGTCACACCGCGCAAACCGCCCGGGCGCGGGCCGAATGGCGTCGTGGTCGCCCTCGATGGCATCGGCCGTAATATCTACGGGATCGGTGAGACGCTGCTGTCGCTGCTCGACATGGTCGGCGCGGTCATCGCGGCCTGGTTTCGGGTCTGCCTGCATCCGACACGTTTCCGGCTCACCTCGATGGTGCACCATCTGCAGCAGGTGTGCTGGAACGCGGTACCGATCGTGTGGCCATCATGGTCGCCGGCCGCTCGGGCAGCGCCTACACCGCCGAACTCGGCTCCATGAAGATGCGCGAAGAGATCGACGCATTGCGCACCATGGGGTTCGATCCCGTCGAGGTTCTGATCCTGCCGCGCATGCTGGCCTTGCTGCTGGCGATGCCGATCCTGGCTTTCCTTGGTGCGATGGCGGCGCTGTATGGCGGTGGTCTGGTCGCCTGGATGTATGGCGGCGTTGATCCCTCGACGTTCCTGTCGCGGTTGCGCGAGGTGCTGTCGATCAATCACTTCGTGGTCGGCATGGCCAAGGCGCCTGTCATGGCGATCGTGATCGGTATCGTCGCCTGCGTCGAAGGCCTGGCGGTGAAGGGCAGCGCGGAATCGCTCGGCCAGCACACCACGGCGTCGGTGGTGAAGGGGATCTTCTTCGTCATCGTGATGGACGGCATCTTCGCCATCTTCTTTGCATCTCTCGGGATCTGACCATGAGCTCGACAGACGCGTCCATCCCACCGACCATCAACGACGCCATCATCCGCGTCAGCGACCTGACCGTGGCGTTCGGCAGCCGCAAGGTGCTGGACGGCCTGAACCTCGACGTCGCGCGCGGCGAGATCCTCGGCTTCGTCGGCGCGTCCGGCGCCGGCAAATCCGTGCTGATGCGCACCATCATCGGTCTGGTGCCGAAAATGGCAGGCCGTATCGAAGTGCTGGGGACCGATCTCGACAGCAGCGAGAAGGACCGCCGCAATATCGAGCGCCGTTGGGGCATCCTGTTCCAGCATGGCGCGCTGTTCTCGTCGCTGAATGTGCGACAGAACATCCAGTTTCCGGTGCGCGAATATCTGAAGGTTTCGCAGCGGCTGCTGGATGAAATCACCATGGCCAAGCTCGCCATGGTCGGCCTCAAGCCGGAAGTCGTCGAGCGTTATCCGTCGGAGCTCTCCGGCGGCATGATCAAGCGCGTGGCGCTGGCGCGGGCGCTCGCGCTCGATCCGGAGATCGTGTTTCTCGACGAGCCCACCTCGGGCCTCGATCCGATCGGCGCCGGCGATTTCGACGAACTGGTGCGCACGCTGCAGCGAACGCTCGGGCTGACGGTGTTCATGGTGACCCATGACCTCGACAGTCTGCATACCGCTTGCGACCGCATCGCCGTGCTTGGCGACGGCAAGATCATCGCGCAGGGGACCATGGCCGACATGCTGGCCTCGACGCATCCCTGGCTACGTGAGTATTTCCATGGCAAGCGCGCTCGCGCGGTCATGGCTTGATTGGAGTTTGAGTGATGGAAACGCGGGCAAACTATGTCCTGATCGGCAGCTTCACGCTGGCCGTGATCGCAGCAGCGATCGGCTTCGTCATGTGGTTTCAGAACCTGCATTCCGGCAAGCAGCGCACACCGCTGCGGGTCGTGTTCGAGGGCTCGGCCTCGGGGCTGCGCAATGGCGGCAACGTCAATTTCAACGGCATCCGTGTCGGCGAAATCGTCTCGGTCAAACTCGATAATCCCAAGCGCGTGGTCGCGCTGGCGATGATCGACACCGTGGCGCCGATCCGCAAGGACACGCTGGCCGGTCTCGAATTCCAGGGCCTGACCGGCGTTGCGGCCATCGCGTTGAAGGGTGGCGCACCGGATGCGCCCGAAGTGCCCGTCGATACCGACGGCGTGCCGGTGCTGACCGCTGATCCCGAGGCGACAAAGGATATCGGCGAGGCCGTGCGCGCGACGCTGCAGAACGTCAACCGCCTGGTGACCGACAATCAGGAGGCGCTCAAGGGCGCGCTCAGCAACGTCGAGACCTTCACCGGTGTGCTCGCCCGCAACGCCGAGTCCATCGACGGCGTCATGAAGAAGATCGACAGCATTATGGGCAAGGCCGATGGCGTGGTCGCCAAGACCGACAACATCATGCTCGGCCTCGATACGCTGGCCGGCGGCAAGGATGGCGGCGCGCTCACGGCGGCGGTGAAGTCGTTCCATGAACTGACCGACAATCTCGACAAGCGCACGCCGTGCGGTGAACAATCTCGATCGCAACCCGACCCGCCTGCTGTTCGGCCCGAGCACCAGTTCGCAACAGACGGCGCCGGCGCAGCCACAGCAGCCACCACCGCAGCAGGCCCCGCCGCAGCAGCTGCGCCGCCGTTGATGGAAGGGTGGGCAAAGCGTAGCGTGCCCACCATCGTTCTGCCAAGGTAGTCCTGACGTCTGGTGGGCACGCTGCGCTTGGCCCACCCTACAGGAGCCTGACCATGGCCACTGACGATCAATTCACCATCGGCAATGGCCGTGTGATGGCCACCATCAAGGCCGATGGCGCCGAATTGTGTTCGCTGAAGAACGCGGACGGCCGCGAGGTGCTGTGGCAGGCCGGCCCGGAATGGCCCCGCCATGCGCCGATCCTGTTTCCCATCGTCGGCCGCCTCAAGAACGATCTGCTGAACCATCGCGGCCAGACCTATCCGATGACGCAGCACGGTTTTGCGCGGGATCAACGGTTCGCCTGGACGGCGCGCGAGAAGACGCTGTGCGCATTGTCACTCCGCGACAGCGAGGCGAGCAAAGCGAGATATCCCTTCGCGTTCCGGCTCGATGTCTCCTATGCGGTCGAGGGCGACGACCTCGTCATCGGCTATGCGATCAGCAACACTGGCGACGAGATTCTGCCGGCCTCGATCGGCGCCCATCCGGCGTTCCATTGGCCGCTGGCCGACGGTGTCGCCAAGGACGCCCATTGCATCACCTTCGATAAGCCTGAGCCGGCACCGATCCGTCGCCTCGATGGCGGATTGCTGTTGCCCGATGCCGAGCCGACACCTGTGCAAGGCACGCAACTGCCGCTGTCCGAAACGCTGTTCGCGACGGACGCGATGATCTTCGATCAACTCGCAAGCACATCGTTGTGCTATGCCGCGCCAGACACGCCGACCATTACATTCGCCTGGGACACCTTCCCGCAACTCGGCATCTGGTCGAAACCATCGGGCGCGCCGTTCCTGTGCATCGAACCGTGGCACGGCTATGCCAGCCCGATCGATTTCGATGGCGA
>SDZE01000527.1 GCA_004173095.1 Bradyrhizobiaceae bacterium | reverse complement strand
AACGACATCAAGGAAATCGGCGGCACCAAGGTCTATGGCCACATGGACTACGGCAAGAAGGATCCCTCGCTCGGCTGGCGCTTCACCGATGCCTGGCTGTCGATGGCCGGCAATGGCGACAAGGGCCTGCCGAACGGCTTGCCCGTCGATGAATGGGGCATCCGCATGGAAGGCTGCCGTCCGGTCGGCTCGTCCGTCGAGCGTGGTGGCGACACCAACGGTCCGGCTGCGGTCTATTCGATCGCGAAATATCTCGACTGGATGAAGAAATATGCCCCGCCGCAGGCGCAAGGCATGACCTTCTCGGAGTCGGGCCCGGTGCCGGCACAAGGCAATATCGCCCAGCAGATCTTCTGGTACACCGCCTTCACCGCCGACATGGTGAAGCCAGGTCTGCCGGTGATGAATGCCGATGGCACGCCGAAGTGGCGGATGGCACCATCGCCCCATGGCTCCTACTGGAAGGAAGGCATGAAGCTCGGCTATCAGGACGTCGGTTCGGGCACGCTGCTCAAGTCGACCCCGCCGGATCGCCGCAAGGCCGCCTGGCTCTATCTGCAGTTCATCACCGCGAAGTCGGTGTCGCTGAAGAAGAGCCATGTCGGACTCACCTTCATCCGTGAGAGCGATATCTGGGACAAGTCGTTCACCGAACGTGCGCCGAAGCTCGGCGGTCTGATCGAGTTCTATCGCTCGCCGGCCCGCGTGCAGTGGTCGCCGACCGGCAACAACATCCCGGACTATCCGAAGCTGGCACAGCTGTGGTGGCAGAACATCGGCGATGCAGCGTCGGGTTCGAAGACGCCGCAACAGGCGATGGACTCGCTGGCAGCGGCGCAGGATTCCGTGCTGGAGCGTCTCGAGCGTTCGAAGGTGCAGGGCGACTGCGGTCCGAAGCTCAACAAGAAGGAGACCGCGGAGTTCTGGTACAACAAGTCCGCCAAGGACGGCAATTTCGCGCCCCAGCGCAAGCTGGCCAACGAGAAGCCGAAGGGCGAGACGGTGGACTACGACACCCTGATCAAGTCGTGGCCCGCCACCCCGCCAGAAAAGCGCGCCTCGGCGAATTGAGCTCCTGACTAACCTCTCCCCGCTTGCGGGGAGAGGTCGCCCGTAACATGCGCAGCATGTGGAGGGCGGGTGAGGGGACTCTCCATTCGCTCCGCGCTGTGCGGAGGCTCCCCCCTCATCCGTCGTCGCTGCGCGCCGCCACCTTCTTCCCGCAAGCGAGGAGAAGCAAAAAAGGCCGGGAGCGATCCCGGCCTTTCGATGTCAGTTTCTTGACCTCGCCCCGCCTGCGGGGAGAAGTCGCCCGTCACATGCGCAGCATGTGGAGGGCGGGTGAGGGGACTCTCCATTCGCTCCGCGCCTTGCGGAGGCTCCCCCTCATCCGTCGTCGCTGTGCGCCGCCACCTTCTCCCCGCAAGCGGGGAGAAGCAAAAAAAGCCGGGAACGCGCGCCTTACTTCGCTGCCGCCATCGTCGGATAATCCGTATAGCCCTTGGCGCCGCCGCCATAGAACGTGTTCTTGTCGGGCTCGTTCAGCGGTGCACCCGCTTTGAGGCGCTCGACCAGATCCGGGTTGGCGATGAACGGCTTGCCGAACGCGATCATGTCGGCGGCATCTGCTGCCAGCTGCTTCTCCGCCAGTGCGAAATCGAAACCGTTATTGGCGATGTAGGTGCCGCCGAACCGCTTGCGCAGGCTGCCATAGTCGAACGGCGCGTTGTCGCGCGGGCCGCCGGTGGCGCCTTCCACCACATGCAGATAGACCAGCTTCTCGGCGCTGAGCCCGTCGGTGATGTGGTCGAACAGCTGCTGCGCATCGTCGTCGATGGCGGCATCGTTGGCCGGGGTCACCGGCGAGATGCGGATGCCGGTCTTGTCGGCGCCGATCTCCTTGGCCACCGCAGCAGCGACTTCGAGGATCAGCCTGGCGCGGTTCTCGATCGAGCCGCCATAGGCGTCGGTGCGCTTGTTGGTCGAGGCGCGCGCGAACTGCTCCAGCAGATAGCCATTGGCGGCGTGAATCTCGACACCGTCGAAACCGGCCTGCACGGCGTTCCTTGCGGCGCGCCGGTAGTCGTCGATCAGGCCGGGGATTTCGGAAAGCTCGAGTGCACGCGGTTCGGAGACGTCGGTGAAGGTGTTGTTGACGAAGGTCTTGGTCTTCGCGGCGATGGCCGAGGCCGAGACCGG
>SDZE01000571.1 GCA_004173095.1 Bradyrhizobiaceae bacterium | reverse complement strand
GCAACGGACTGGCTCGACGGCTACCTCGCGCGACGCCTGCATCAGACCTCGGCTTTCGGCGCCTTCCTCGACCCGGTCGCGGACAAGTTCCTGGTGTGCGCTTCGCTGCTGGTGCTGGTCCATCTGAACCGGACCGACGTGTTCGTCGCGCTCATCATCATCGGCCGCGAAATCGCCATCTCGGCCTTGCGTGAATGGATGGCGCAGATCGGTGCCGGCAAGAGCGTCGCCGTCCACATGATCGGCAAGGTCAAGACGGTGGTTCAGATGGTGGCCATCCCGTTCCTGCTCTACGACGGCCGCCTCTTTGGGCTGATCGACACCGCGCTCTGGGGCCAATGGCTCATCTGGATCTCGGCGGTGCTGACGGTCTGGTCGATGATCTATTACCTGAAGAAGGCGATCCCCGAGATCCGCGCGAAGGCCGGATGAGCAGCATCGACCTGCACGACGCCGGCTCGCGGACCGGCTGGCTGCGTGCCATGCCGGTGGTGTTCGTGCTGATCTGGAGCACGGGCTTCATCGTGGCGCGCTACGGCATGCCGCATGCGCCGCCGCTAAAGTTCCTGTGTATCCGGTATGCGCTCACGATGGCCGGGTTCGGCCTTTGGGTGTGGCTGTCGAAGGTTGCACTGCCCTTGAGCCGCGGACAGTGGGGCCATCTCGCGATCACCGGCATCCTGATGCAGGCCGGGTATCTGGGCGGCGTATGGGCTGCGGTGCATGCGGGCATGGGGTCGGGGCTGGTCGCGCTTCTGGTCGGGCTCCAGCCGGTGCTGACGGCTCTCTGGCTGGCCGCCAACGGCAGCGAGGTCAGCCGCAGGCAATGGATCGGTCTCGCACTCGGTTTCGCGGGACTGGTGCTCGTGGTGGCTCGCAAGCTGGCTGTGGGCACGGAGGTCAGCTTGCTGACCATGAGCCTCGCGTTCGGCGCCTTGATCTCCATGACGGTGGGAACGCTCTATCAGAAGCGCTTCGTCGCGCCGTGCGACGTGCGTTCGGCCAGCATGGTTCAGCAGGCCGCCGCGCTGGCAGTGAGCCTGCCGTTCGCGCTGGCCGAAGTGCAATCGGTCGAATGGACGGTCGAGTCCATCGGTGCCATGGCGTGGTCGGTGGTGGCGCTGTCGCTCGGCGGAAGCTCCCTGCTGTACATGCTCATCCAGCGTGGCAGCGCGACCGCCGTGACGAGCCTGCTCTACCTGGTGCCTCCATGCACGGCAGTGATGGCATGGCTGCTGTTTCGCGAGCCGATCGGTGCCTTGACGCTGGCGGGGATTCTGCTGACCGCCATCGGCGTGAGCATGGTCGTGCGCACGCCCCCGGCGCGTGCGGCGGCCTAGGGGCTTGCCGCACCGTGACCCGAGCGTCTCTTCGACAGGGCGGCACAATCCTCGTGTGCTGAACCAGTTCAAGTCGTTTCGAATCCAGCGCGACGGGGTCGAGCTGCATGGCCGCGCAGGCGGCGCTGGGCCTGCGTTGCTGATGCTGCATGGCCATCCGCAGACTCACACGATCTGGCACCGCGTCGCGCCCGCACTGGCCGAGAAGTTTAGCGTGGTCATGATGGATCTTCGCGGCTACGGTGACTCGGGGCGGCCAGCCTCGACGCCGGATCACGCGCCCTACAGCAAGCGCGAGATGGCGCTCGATGCCGTTGCCGTCATGCGCGCCCACGGTTTCGAGCGTTTCGGCGTGATCGCTCACGATCGTGGCGCGCGCGTGGCCCATCGGCTGGCGGCCGACCATCCGGCATGCATCGATCGCCTGCTGCTGCTCGACATCGCCCCGACGCTCGCCATGTACGAGGCGACCGATCTGTCCTTCGCGACGGCCTACTGGCATTGGTTCTTCCTGATCCAGCCTGCGCCCCTGCCCGAGGCATTGATCGAGAGCGATCCGGTCCGGTATGTCCGGGGGGTCATGGGCGCGCGGCATGCCGGACTTGCGCCCTTCGCGCCGGAGGCACTGCTGTTTCGACGTGCTCGCGCTCTGGCGCGACCGGGCTCGCCAGGTCGATGGGCACGCCTTGCCCTGCGGGCACTATCTGCCCGAGGAAGCCCCGGTGGAAGTGCTCGCCGAGGCGCTCACATTCTTTCAACCTTCAACGTCCTGAGTCGCATCCATGAGCAAGCATCGCATCGCAGTCATCGCCGGAGACGGCATCGGCAAAGAGACCATGCCGGAGGGCGTGCGCGTGCTCGACGCCGCGGCGCGCAAGTTCGGCATCGACCTCCAGTTCGACCATTTCGACTTCTCCAGCTGGGACTACTTCGAGCGTCACGGGAAGATGCTGCCCGACGACTGGAAGTCCCGGATCGGCGGTCATGACGCCATCTACTTCGGCGCGGTCGGATGGCCCGAGAAGATCGCCGACCATGTGTCGCTGTGGGGCTCGCTGCTGCTGTTCCGCCGCGAGTTCGACCAGTACATCAACCTTCGTCCTGCGCGCCTCATGCCCGGCATCATCGCTCCGGTCGTGCGCCGCGACGGCTCGCCGCGTCAGCCCGGCGAGATCGACATGTACATCGTGCGGGAAAACACCGAAGGCGAGTACTCCAGCATCGGCGGGCGTATGTACGAAGGCACGCCGCGCGAGATCGTGATGCAGGAGACGGTGATGTCGCGCGTGGGCGTCGACCGGGTGCTGAAGTTCGCCTTCGATCTGGCGCAGTCTCGTCCCAAGCGGCACCTGACCAGCGCGACCAAGTCGAACGGCATCGCGATCACGATGCCCTATTGGGACGAACGTGTCGTCGAGATGGCGAAGGCCTATCCCGCGGTGCAGCTGGACAAGTTCCACATCGACATCCTGACCGCGCACTTCGTCCAGCGGCCCGACTTCTTCGATGTGGTGGTGGCCAGCAACTTGTTCGGCGACATCCTCTCGGATCTGGGACCTGCGTGCACCGGCACGATCGGCATCGCGCCGAGTGCGAATCTCAATCCCGAGCGCACCACGCCCTCGCTGTTCGAGCCGGTGCATGGATCCGCGCCGGACATCGCCGGCCGCGGCGTCGCCAATCCGATCGGCCAGATCTGGTGCGGCGCCATGATGCTGGAGTTCCTTGGTCACAAGGACGCGCACGACGCCATCCTGTCCGCGATCGAGAGAGTCCTCGAGCCTGGCAGCGACAGCCCGCGCACACCCGACCTCGGCGGTAACGCACGAACGTCGGACCTCGGACGGGCGATCGCCGCTGCGCTCTGAGGGATCGTTCGGCGTCCGGCCCGCGTCTTCGCCCGATACGGCTCGCCTAGAATCCGCGCTCGCCCGATCGGCGCGGCGGCCGCCGGTCATTGACACTGCGCCAGCGCGTTCGCTTTAATGC
>SDZE01000414.1 GCA_004173095.1 Bradyrhizobiaceae bacterium | reverse complement strand
CGCCACATCATCACGCCTGCGAGCCCGCCCTAGTCGAGCGCTCGTCACGCCGCCTATGAGGACCTGTCTGATGCAGCACCATGCGTTCCAGCCGATACGCAACAGCGACCTGCCACGCTCCTTTCGTCGGCTCCGTCTTGAGCTCGCCCGCGAAACCGGACATCCTGAAGGTGATGCGGAGACCGGCTACGTCTTCATTGCGCCGCTCGACGAAGACGACCGGATCGACGCCGTTGCGTGGAAGGCCCATCGTGAGGCGTGTCGTGTCACCCGCCTTCGTCCGGGAGGCGACGACATCCGTGGCCATCTGATCCACCGCCCGGGCGGCAGCTGGGCGTTCCACTACGATGTCTCCGGCACGGCGCCTGACGAGGCCGGCTTCCACTTCGACAAGGAAACGTTCCGGCTAGGTGAATATGTTTCCGTCCGCGAGGCTGGTACGGAGCAAACCTATCGGGTTGCGGCGGTCACACCGCTCTAGCGAGAGCCGCTACGGCCCGCAATCGCGGTTCTCACGAAGCCTGCAGGTCCAGCGTAACAAGGGAAATGGCGGGATCTTCGGGATCGTTTGCGATCAGAAATCCCAAAGCCCGGCACATTTGCAACATGCTGATGTTCGACTGCAGCACGTCGCCGTGCAGTTCGATCAGGCCTTCGGCCTTGGCGTAGCGAATGAGTTCGCTCATCAATGCCCAGCCGAGCCCCTGGCCCTTCGTATCCGAGCGCACGAGAACGGCATATTCAGCCTTGCGATACTGTGAATCCGCGTGCAGACGCGCGACCCCGAGGATCTCGCCACTCCCGGGTTCGACAGCTGCAAACGCCATCGCCCTTGCGTAGTCGAGCTGCGTCAGGCGTGCGACGAACGCATGCGGAAACTCCTTGATCGCTCCGAGGAACCTCGAATGGAGATCAGCCGCATCGGTGTGGGTCAGAAGGTGGTGGATGGCGCCTTCGTCTTCCGGTTTGACGGGACGCATCCGAAATCTGAGACCCGACTCCAGAACGACGTCGCGCTGCCACGCCGTCGGATATGGCCGGATCGCCAGGCGCGTATGTCCGGCAAACAGCTTTTTTGGTGGTGAGATCCTGAGCCGTGCATCCAGCGCAAGCACTCCTTGTTCGTCCGCGAGCAGCGGATTAATGTCGAGTTCGCTGATCTCGGGAAAGTCCACGGCCATTTGTGACAACTTCACCAGGGTGAATTGAACCGTTCCCGGCTTGACAGCCGAGATATCGCGGTAGCCGGCCAAGCGCCGGGAGATTCTGGTGCGCCTCACGAGGTCGTCTGCCAACGTCATGTCGAGCGGCGGCAGTGCAAGCGCCTTGTCATTGATGATCTCCACGGCCGTGCCGCCCTCGCCGAAGACGATGACGGGGCCGAATGTCGGGTCGTCAGCCAGCCCCAGGAGCAACTCGCGCGCCGCAGGACGGCTGATCATCGGCTGGATGATCATGCCTGAAATGCGGCAATCTGGATGCTTCGTCTTCACGCGCTCTATCATGGCGCTGTACGCGCTTCGCACCGCGTCGGCATCACGCAGTCGAAGGACCACGCCGCCCGCATCCGATTTGTGCACGATGTCGGGCGACAAGATCTTCATCGCTACGCAATGACCCTGCTGGAAGAATTCTTCCGCATGTGAGACGGCCTGCTCGACGCTCACAGCCTTTCGGGTCGAGACCATCGGGATCGCATAGGCATCAAAAACTGATGCGAGTTCGAGAGGGTCGAGCCATATGCGCCCCTCCCGCAAGGCGGTGTCCAGAATACCCTGCACGACCTGACGGTCGGTCTGCGCCACCTCCGCAGTCCCAGGCGGCGGCGTCATCAAAGCCTGCATCGCGACGCAATGGTACACGCCATACATGAAAGCGCGTATGGCGTCGTCTTCGGTCGGCAGGTTCGGAACTGATGCCGATTCGAGTATTGCCGATACGCCAGGACCGGCGCCGACGAATGTGGCAAGCACCGGCTTTGCTGACCGCGCTTTTCCTTCGCGATGCGCGCCCACGGTATCGGCAACTGCCTGGGCGATCGCGGCAGGATCGGCGATGGCCGTCTGGACATTGAGGACAACGACAGCATCGTTCTCGGGGTCATCCAGCAGCGCCGCAAGTACCGCGCCGTAATGCGCGCCATGCGCGTCACCGCCGATGTCCACGGGATTGGCTCCGGACCAGCGATCGCCCAGGACCTCGTTGATCCGGGCGCGGCTCGTGGCGCTGAGATTAGCGGACAGGCCTCCCAATTCGACCAGCTGGTCGATCGCCAGAATGCCGAGGCCTCCGCCGTTGGTCAGAACGGCAAGCCTGCGGCCCTGCGGCTGCGTCTTGATCGACAGGATAGCTGCGCAATCGAATAGCTCACGCAGATTGAATACACGCAGCAGCCCCGTCCGGCGAAAGGCTGCGTCGTAGACTGCATCTGCACCTGCCAGCGCGCCAGTGTGCGTCGCCGCCGCTTTGGCGCCCTGCGCCATCCGGCCGGCCTTGACGACGACCACGGGCTTAACGCGCGCAGCGGCACGCGCGGCGGACAGGAACTTACGCGCATCCGGGATCGCTTCCACGTAAAGCAGGATCGCGTGCGTGGCCGGGTCAGCTGCAAAATAATCCAGGCAATCGGCGACATCGACATCGAGCTGATCGCCGATCGATACGAGCCCCGAAAAGCCGTGGTGCCGCTCGGCCGCCCAATCAACCATCGCCGCGATGATCGCCCCGGACTGTGAAATGAGAGCCAGTCCCCCCTGTCGCGGCATATGCGCCGCAAAGCTCGCATTCAGACGGCACCCAGGCGCGATCACCCCGAAACAGTTGGGTCCGATCAGGCGCAACCCGCCCGCATGTGCAGCGGCAAGCGTCGCCGCGGACAGCGAGCCTTCGCCGTGACCGAGGCCTGCGCTGAGGATAACGGCACCGGCTACTCCCTTGCCGACTGCCTCGGCAATGATGTTGGGGACGGCGGATGCTGGCGCCGTGACCACGATGATATCGGGAACGAATGGGAGCTTGTCCAACGAGGTGAATGCCGGATGGCCGTCGACCTCACTGTGAACCGGATTGACGATCGCCATTAGCCCAGGAAATCCGGCGTCCCGGATATTGCGCAGCACCGCCGCCCCCAGTGAGGTGGTGCGTCGGCTACCGCCGACAACAGCGAGGGATGACGGGGCGAACAGCTTGTCTAGGCGGTATGTCGACACGTGGTGTCTTTCCCTGCCTGTGCAGGCGATGGTCGATGCGCCGTGCATCGCTTCAAGGCACGAAAGACGTCTTCACGCGCGATCATGCCGAGCAGGCTCTGGGCGTGATCGAGAACCGGCAGACTCTTGAACCGGTGCCGCACCATGATCTGCACCACGCGGGTGAGCGCAGTATCGGGACTGACAGACACGAAGTCACGCGTCATGATCTCTTCGACCACCGTTCCCATCAGATCATCATAATGCGGAACAATTTGATCGATCGCGAATGCAAACGGGCGCAAAGCGTCGAATTTCGACACAATCCCGATGACAATGCCATCGCGCAGCACAGGAAACGACTCGACGTCATCCGTCTCGAACATCCGGTGCAGGTCTCCCACCGTCATTTCCGGAGCAACGCTCCTGCAGGGCGCGGTCATCACAGTTGCGACGGTCTCTGCGAGAAATTCATACATCGACATTCTCCTGAGCAACGGGCGATGTGCGCGCATGGCCCGCGTTTCAAGAGCATAGTCACCGCGTGCCGTTGTTCCTTGCGCAAAATCAAACGCAGACGATCGTCAATCCGGTCGCACTCTTGCGTTAGATCAAGACATGTAGCCAGGAAATGGCGTTCTGTTCAGCGTCGCACTCCTTCATTTGCGACGCATCAGGAGCCAGGTCATGAAGACCATTCTCGCATGCATCCCGACAGAGCGAGAGTTTCGCCCGCTGATCGACGCGTCTTTGTCGCTTGCAAAGACCTTCGGTGCGCGGCTCGATGCTGTTGCGGTCGGGTACGAAACCAGCAGTGTCGGCCTTGCCGTAGATGGCGGGGCTGCAATGGCTGCGGTGTTCGAGATCGAGCGGAAGCGGGCATCGTCGCGCGCGAAAGCCGTGCTGTCGATCGCCGAGGTCGAAGCTCAGAAAGTGGGTGTCGCCTGCTGCTGCATGCCGATGGCAGCCGTGCCTTATGAAGCGGATATTGCGTTGAGCGCTCTCGCACGACTACGAGATATGACCATCGCACTTCAGCCCGAGAATGACCTCGACACGTTCGACAACGCGCTGCCGCAGGAGATCCTGTTCGGTTCCGGCGCCCCCGTGCTCTTTGTCCCCTACACGCATCAAGGGCCCCTCAAGCTCGACCGCATCGGGATCGCGTGGGACGGCAGTCGCCTGGCTGCGCGCGCGGTTCGCGATGCGCTTCCATTACTGCGCCATGCGCACAAGATCACGATCGTCAGCGTCAACGATACCGACTCTGCTCACGCATCCGCCGATGCGCTCAAAATGTATCTGTCGGATCGAGAACTCGAATCGGCAATCATTCGCACCATTGCGGCACCCGCCGACATTCAACCGACTTTACTTTCGATCGCGGCCGACGAAGGCCTCGATCTGTTCGTGATGGGTGGTTACGGACACTCGCGGCTAAGAGAACGCATTCTGGGCGGGGTCACACGGGAGATGTTCGCCTCCATGACGATACCGACATTGATGTCGCATTGAGGCGTAGCTGACGCTCGTTCCCCCTGCCAAACGTTTACGGTCTCAAGCTGCACCGAGGATGTCCGATGCAAGTATCGTCTGTTGCGGCCTTCGGTTTTCTGGCCTTGGTCCTTCTTCCGACCGCGCCGTCTCAGGCGAACATCCAGCAAGGTCGCAATCTCGCACGTCTCTATTGCATGAAGTGTCATTCTATCGACAAAGTCAGTCCCAGTCCTTTGCGGATCGCCCCACCCTTCCGGACCTTGCATGAGCGCTATCCCATCGAGTCGTTGCAGGAAGCCCTGGCCGAAGGGATTGTCACCGGCCATCCGAGCATGCCGGAATTTCAGTTCGATCCCGATCAGATCAACGACCTGCTGCAGTTCTTGAAGTCACTTGAATAGGCATCGCTTGACGCTGCAGCGACCCGACTTTCGCAGCGTCTAGCCTCGTCGATCCTTCCCGCCACAGTGGAGACTGACATGCGTGCCCATCAGATCATGACGAAGAACGTCCTCACCGTATCGCCCGTCACATCGCTCGAAGCCGCGGCCCAGACCATGCTTGCGCATCGCATCAGTGGCTTGCCGGTCCTGAATATGTCGGGAGAACTCGTCGGCATCGTCTCCGAGCGGGATTTTCTCCGTCGCGCCGAAATCGGCACCCAACGCAAGCGGCCGCGCTGGCTTCAGTTCTTCACCAGTCCGGGCACTGCTGCCAGCGAATTCGTGCATGAGCGTGGCCGATTGGTCAGGGACATCATGACGCTGGATCCCATCACCGTGGACGAGCAGACGCCGCTGGCCGACATCGTGGCCTTGATGGAAAAAAAGCGCGTCAAGCGATTGCCGGTCGTTCGTGATCGCCAACTGGTCGGGATCATCACCCGCGCCAATCTGATGCAGGCCGTCGCAAACATGGCCCGTGACGTGCCAGACCCAACGGCGGACGACGATCACATGCGCGAACGTATCGTGCGATCGATGGCTGCGCAGGATTGGAAGCCGATCGGTTTACAAGTGACTGTTCGTGCCGGCATTGCACATCTGCACGGCCTCATCATCGACGAGCGCGCGCGTGAGGCAGCGCTTGTGGCCGCCAGAAATATCGAAGGCGTGAAAGAGGTGCACGACCATCTGTGCTTCGTCGATAGCTGGTCCGGTTTTTATCTCGAATCCCCGGAAGATGCGGGCATCGCAAGTTGAGCCAGGCACGGATCACAGTGCCCGCCATGCATCGCGTCGCAGCCGCGACACTGATGCTATGCGCGTTTACGATGTTTGCGCCCATGTCATCGGCCGCGAGGGCGGATGGGTTTCGGGTTGCTGAGCTCTGCAATCGCTCGCACAGAGATGTGATTGCGAGTTACGTCGAGGGTGCTCTCGACAATGCCGAGAGTGCCACGATGGCGATCATGGCGAATCTCGAACGCGCGCTCGAGGCGGGATCGACGGAGAGCGATGGTCTGAAACGATCGTGGAAGCTGGTGATGTCGTATTGCCCGCCGTCCAGATTCGCCGCTGCTGAGGCCGCTGACATTCTCTGCGATTATCTCGCGGTCAATCCGCACAAACGCAAAGGCGAGAGCATCGGCCTGCTGAACGAGGCTTTGCAGATCGCCTGGCCATGCCCGGCCAGTCGAACGAAGTGATACAATCGCGACGTCAAGCCCCGCCGATCAGAATGCCGACTGCCAGCACGATCGCGCCGCCGAGCACGATCTGGAACACTGCTTGTAGGAAAGGCGTGTCCATATAGCGGGCGCGGATGAAAGCGATCGCCCACAGCTCGAAGAACACGACGACGCCGGCAATTGCCGTTGCAATCCAGAACGCGTTGGCCCAGTGGTCGGGCACCAGATACGGAAGCGTGTGGCCGAGCCCACCGGCCGTCGTCATGACGCCGCAGGTCGTTCCGCGCAGCCACGGCGAGCCGCGCCCCGTCATCGATCCGTCGTCCGAAAGCGCTTCGGCGAACCCCATGCTGATGCCGGCGCCGATCGATGCGGCAAGGCCGACCAGAAATGTCTGCCAGTTCTGGTGAGTCGCGAACGCTGCGGCGAACAGTGGCGCCAGCGTGGAGACCGAGCCATCCATCAGGCCTGCGAGTCCGGGCTGGACATATTGCAGCACGAACATGCGATGCCTGGTTCTATCCTCCTCTGCGCGGGCGTCCGGACTGAGGATGGTGCTGTTCAAGCGCGCAGCCAGGTGCTCGTGCCCCTTTTCGAGCTCAGCCAGATCGCCGAGCAGTTTTCGCACATGGACGTCGCGGGCCTGCTCCGCCGCCTTGGCGTAGAAACGCTCCGCCTCGAACTCCATGGTCTCCGCTTCCTTGCGGATGGTGTCGAGCGGCAGGTTCTTGCTCAGCCAGATCGGGCGGCGGCGCAGAAAGCCTTTCACATGCTGCCGCCTGATCGGCGGCAGATCGGTCCCATAACGTTGCTCATATATCTTGAGCAGCATGTGACGATGCTCGCGCTCCTCCTCGGCCATCTCGACGAAGATCTTGGCCGAGCTTGGATAGCGCTCCGAAAGATCGTCCGCGAAGCTCATATAGATGCGGCTGTCCTCTTCCTCACTGGCAATCGCGATCGCCAGGATTTCGCGCTCATCGAGTTCGGAAAATGCCTTCATGACACGAACTTTCCATTTAGAACGCTTCTAATAAAAACGAAAAATTGAGCAAGTCAAATGGTTTAGGTCGCCTCGTCTGTGTCGATTCATGTCCAGCCCATTGCAGGTTGGCTGTCACATCGACAACCACTTGGAATCATTCTAAAAAGAATTTGGAACCGGAGCGGCAGCCATGCAGTGGTCGAGGGCGTTGCGTTGGGCATGCGGATGCGCGCTTGTCTTGGCCGGGTGGCCGTGCCCTGCCGAAGCCGTGGACGAGATCCAGGTTTACAACGCGGGGATCGCGGCGCCCGGTCAGTGGACCATTCAGCAGCACCTCAATTATGTCGGGCGCGGACTGAAAGAGCCGCCGTTCCCGGGCGCACTTGTGTCCAATGGCAGCCTCAACGGTACGCCGGAATTTGCTTATGGCGTCACGGACTGGTGGGAGGTCGGGCTCTATCTCCCCTTCGCCGTTCAGGACCATCAGTTCCTGTCGGATTCGGTCAAACTTCGAACCCTGTTCGTGTCGCCGAATGCGGACCAGCGCACGTTCTTCTACGGAGTGAATTTCGAGATCAGCAATTCAACGCCGAAATTCTCGCAGACCCGTTTCGGACTCGAGATCAGGCCTATCCTCGGCGTACGGAAATACGATTGGGAATTCATCATTAATCCGATCGTCGATATCGGTATCGGCAAAAACGGCGAGACCGATTTCACGCCTGCCGTGCGGTTGGCGCGCAAGGTCAATCCCGATCTGTATCTCGGCCTCGAATATTACGCCGACTTCGGCGCCATCGGCCGCTTCGGCAGCGTGGCGACGCAGTCTCACACGCTGTTCGCCGTCACCGATTTCAAACTCGGCATTTTCAATGTCGATCTCGGGCTTGGCTTTGGTTTGACGCCAGCATCGGATCGGCTGGTCGTGAAAACGATCATTGGTTATGCTTTTCCAGCACCTGGCGGCAAGCCAGACGCGAGCGAGCGTGCGCCAACGACGCCGGTCAACCCAATGTCCCGCTCCGCGATGCGGGCAACGCCCTACTAACTGCCGTCCGGGTCAGCCGGTTTCCGGAAAGAGCCTATGCACGAGCGAACTGCCCCGTCTGCCACCGGCCAAGACATCAGCCTCGGTGAAGCCATCCGCGTCTGGGTCAAGATCTCGCTGCTCAGCTTCGGCGGCCCGGCCGGACAGATCGCTGTGATGCACCGCATCCTGGTCGATGAGAAGAAATGGATATCGGAGACCCGTTTTCTCCACGCATTGAACTACTGCATGCTGCTGCCAGGGCCGGAGGCGCAACAACTTGCCACCTATATCGGCTGGCTTCTGCATCGCACCCTGGGTGGCATCGTTGCCGGTGGGCTGTTCATCCTGCCCGGCGTCGTCAGCATCATGGTGCTCAGCTACGTCTACGCCGCCTATGGCAGTACCGGCTATGTGAATGCTGTGTTCTACGGCCTGAAGACGGCGGTGCTGGCGATCGTCGTTCAAGCTGTGATGCGCATCGGCAAACGGGCGTTGCGCAACAATGCAATGCTGGTGATCGCCGCGGTCGCTTTTATCGCCATCTTCTTTTTCAACGTGCCGTTTCCCATCATCATCCTCGCAGCCGGCATCACGGGCTATCTAGGCGCCACACGCGAATGGGCGGCTTTTGCGAGCAGCGCCGGCGTAAAACACACATCGACCGGCGCCGTCGATCGCATGCTGGACGGTGCGATGCCGGACCATGTTCGCCCGAACATCGGCCGCGCGCTGCGCGTCGGCGCCGTCTGGCTGCTGCTGTGGCTGACGCCGGTGGTGGCCTTGCTTGCGATCTATGGCGGCACCAATGTGTTCAGCCAGATCGCGGTGTTCTTCAGCAAGATGGCGATGGTGACATTCGGCGGCGCCTATGCGGTGCTCGCCTATGTGGCTCAGCAGGCCGTCGAGCACTACCACTGGGTCACCCCCCGCGAAATGCTGGATGGTCTCGGCATGGCGGAAACGACCCCCGGCCCGCTCGTGATGGTGCTGCAGTTCGTCGGCTTCCTCGCCGCTTACCGAGATCCCGGTTCGCTGTCACCTGCGCTGGCAGGCATGCTGGGCGGGCTGCTTGCGACCTGGGTGACGTTCACGCCCTGCTTCCTGTGGATTTTTCTCGGCGCTCCCTTCATCGAACAGATGAAGGACAGCAAGACACTGGCCGGGGCATTGTCCGCCATCACGGCGGCAGTTGTCGGCGTCATTCTCAACCTGTCGATTTGGTTTGCAACGCACACGATCTTCCGGGAATCCGTGCCCATCAGAAGCTGGGGGCTGTCGTTCGACATGCCCGTGCTGGCCAGTCTCGATGCCGTCGCCCTCGCTCTGTCGATCACCGCAGCGATCGCGGTGCTGCGCTTCAATATGGGGATGTTCACAGTTCTCAGCGGTGCTTGCGCAGCCGGCTTGCTGTTGCGCGCGGCCGCAATAATCTAGCTGCTGGATGACCAGCACTGCGACACTCTGCGCTTCTTCCGAGCCTGATCCCTTTTGTGACGTCGGAACGTGTCAAGCGAATGCGGATTGCTTGAGCGTGGACAACATCGATAAGGAATCTTTCATGAAGAAATTTTTAATCGCAGGTGCTGCTCTCGCCATGCTCGCTGGTCCAGCTTCGGCACAGACCACTCCGTCCCCCGGCGGAAGCGGGAACGCGAACTCAATGAGCGGCTCGAACAGCCCTGCCGGAACTTCCGGCGGAAGTGCAGCCACGAAGAATAGCGATCAAGGCCGTACTTCGGGTGCCGGTGGTGGTGCAGGAGCCGGCGGCGCTGGCGCCGGTGGTGCAGGTGGCGGCGCTGGTGGTGCGGGAGGCGGTGCTGGTGGTGGCGCTGGTGGCGGCGCCGGCGGTGGTGCTGGCGGCGGCAACTAACAAAGCGACATCAGTTTGATAGCAGGAAGCCCCGGGTCGCCGGGGCTTTTTGCGCAAATGGCGCTTCCCATCGGTGGGCTATAGCGCTTGCGATTTCCTTGATCTTTCTTCCGAAAATCTAGACCGCCACGTCGGCAAGGATCGCGGGATGCGGGTCATAGCCCTCGACCTCGAAGTCCGTGATTTTGTAGTCATCGATACTCGCAGGACGCCGCGTCAGTTTGATGGTTGGGAACGCGCGTGGCACACGCGAGATCTGCTCGCGCGCCTGTTCGAGGTGATTGAGATAGAGGTGAACATCACCGCCGACCCAGATCAGTTCACCCGGCGTCAGGTCGGCTTGTTGTGCGAGCATCAACAGGAGGGCAGAGGCTCCAGTGAAGTTGAAGGCCGCGCCCAGGAACAGATCGCATGACCTCTGATAGAGAAGGCAATTCAGCTTCCCCTCGGTCGTCACGTGATACTGATAGACCATGTGACAAGGCGGCAGAGCCATCGTGCCAAGCTCCGGCGGATTCCAGGCATGAAACAGCATCCGCCGGCTGGCCGGGTTTGTCTTCAGAGTCTGGAGAAGCTGCGCGATCTGGTCGTGCTCGCGACCATCCGCACCCAACCAGCGCCGCCATTGCTTGCCGTAAACCGGACCGAGATCACCCCAGCGCGCTGCGAAGGCGTCATCCTCTACGATGCGCGTCTCGAAGTCGGTCTGGCTGATGGTTTCGCCGGACTCCTTGCGATAGTGCGCCAGCGGCCAGTCCGACCATATCCTGACCTTCTCTTTCAGCAAGGCCTGGATATTGGTTTGCCCGGTCAGGAACCAGAGCATCTCCTTGACGGCGATTTTCCAGTACACGCGCTTGGTCGTCAGAATGGGAGCAGTCCCATCCGACAGATCGAAGCGGAGCATCGCACCGAATAGTGCCTTGGTCCCGACGCCGGTTCGGTCCATGCGCTGATCGCCTCGCGCGAGCACCTGTGCGAGGAGATCGAGGTATTGGTATTCGGGATGCCGCAATGTCATGCGCTGCGCCTTGTAGCTCTGGAACGTGCTTAGCCGTCTTGGATGATCCGGGCCGAGACTCTTTCCGGGATAGCGTGTTCAGCACCCGGATGCTCGTCCGTCGAAGGCACACGCCCTTTTCGGCCCAAAGCCCCCGCCTTTTACACCGGGCAGTCCGGACGGAGAACTCCGACGGGACGATTTCCCCTTCCCAGACGCCGAGCAGGAACAGGCCGCGCACGCTCGTCCATCACGATCGCTTCATCCGGCCCTCCCGGCTTCGTCATCTGCGGATTTCTCCTCAGAATCGAGATGCCCCACCGCCAAAAGCAAAGGCCGGATCCTGGCGGATCCGGCCTTGCCATCAAACCGTTTGACCGGTTTCGTTTACTGGGCGGGCTTCAGCACCGCCGACCACTTGGTGACTTCGCTCTTCACCAGCGAGGCAAGCGCTTCCTGGGTCCGGGATTCGGGCTTCGGGATGTCCGAGCCGAGGTCGAGCAGGCGCTTCTTGACGTTTTCATCGTCCAGCGCTTTCGCGGCCGCGGCATTGAGCTTGGCGGTGATCGCTGCGGGCGTGCCCTTCGGCGCGAAGATCGCGTTCCAGGCCGAGGCCTGGTACTTCTCGAGCCCGCCTTCTGTGGTGGTCGGGACGTCCGGCAGTGACGCATTCCGCTCCGGAGTCGCGATGGCATAGGCCTTGATGGTGCCGCCCTTGACCTGCGGCACGGCGTTGACGATCTGATCGCACATATAGTCCACCTGGCCGCCGACCAGAGCGTTCATGGCCGGACCCGTGCCATTGAACGGCACGCCGATCGGCTTGATACCCAGCACCGAGCTCAGCAATTCGCAGGACGAATAGGACACCGAACCGACGCCGGCATGCGCCATGTTCAGCTTCTCGTTATTCGCCTTCACATAGGTGACGAATTCCTTGAGATCCTTGGCTGGAAAATCCTTCTTGGAGAGAATGAGGATCGGCGTACCGGCAAGCAGCGCGATCGGCTCGAAATCCTTTTCCGGATGATAAGCCAGCTTCGGATACAGCGGCACGGCCGCGGCGTGGGTGCCCATGTGGCCGGTGATGATCGTGTAGCCGTCATTGGTCGCGCGCGCGGCGCGGGTCGCGCCGGTGGTGCCGCCGGCGCCGACCACGTTCTCGATGATGATCTGCTGGCCGAGCGTCTTCGACATGTCGGCCGCAACGATACGCGCGATCACGTCCGTCGGGCCACCGGCCGCGAAGGGCACGATCATGGTGATGCTGCGGGTCGGATATTCCTGTGCCTGCACTGAGGTGGAGACAGCGCCGAAGCTGGCGAGCGTCGCCAGACCGGCAATCGCCACCCTGCGGTTAAATGACTTCATTGAATGTCCCTCCCGAGATCAAAATGCCCGCCGACTGGCGATTGTCGCGGGACTGAATACAAGCAACGGCCCGAAGTCCATTCGACTTCGGGCCGCGGCGGAGTGACGCAGTAAACGACGAGGTCTACTAGCTTTCGGATTCGACGAACACTTCGTCGCGTTTCTTTCGCAATGCGGGAAGCAAAGCCAGGATCAGCAGGAACGCCGAGATCGCCATCAGGGACGCCGACAGCGGACGGGTGAAGAACACCGTCGCATCGCCGCGCGAGATCAGCAAGGCACGACGCAGGTTCTCTTCCATCAGCGGGCCGAGCACCATGCCGAGCAGCAACGGCGCCGGCTCGAAGTCGTGCTTGATCAGCCAGTAGCCGACCAGGCCGAACACGCCGGCGAGGACGACGTCCATCGGCGCATTGTTCACCGAGTAGATGCCAATGCTGCAGAACACCACGATCGACGGGAACATCAGACGATAAGGCACGCGGAGCAAGCGCACCCAAATGCCAACCATCGGCAGGTTGATGATCAGAAGCATCAGGTTGCCGACCCACATCGAGGCGATCATGCCCCAGACGAGTTCCGGCTGCTTCTGCATCACCTGCGGACCCGGCACGATGCCGTGAATGGTCATCGCGCCAACCATCAGCGCCATCACCGCATTCGGTGGGATGCCGAGCGTGAGCAGCGGGATGAACGAGGTTTGAGCAGCAGCGTTGTTGGCGCTTTCCGGCGCCGCGACGCCTTCGATCGCACCGCGACCGAACTTCTTCGGATTTTTCGAAAGCTTCTTTTCCAGGGTGTAGGCCGCGAAAGATGCGATAACGGCGCCGCCACCCGGCAAAATGCCGAGGATCGATCCGAGGACTGTGCCACGCAGGATCGGCATCGACGAGTCCTTGAGATCCTGCTTGGTCGGCATCAGGCCAGTGACCTTGTTCTGGACCAGCTGCCGGTCTTCCTCGCTCCCTGCGTCCAGGTTGCGGATGATTTCCGCAAATCCGAACAGGCCCATCGCGACGGTCGCAAAACCGAGGCCGTCAGCGAGTTCGGGAATATTGAACGACATGCGCGATGCGCCGGTTTCGATGTCGGAGCCGACCATCGACAGCAACAGGCCGAACACGATCATCGCGATCGCCTTCAGCACCGAGCCCTTGGCGAGCACGACCGCAAAGATCAGGCCGAGCACCATCAGCGAGAAGTATTCGGCCGGACCGAATGCGAGCGCGAGCTTGGTCAGCGGCGCGCCAAGGAGCGCGATCAAAACGGTGGCGACGCAGCCGGCAAAGAACGAGCCGATCGCGGCGATGGCGAGTGCCGGACCGGCACGGCCCTGCTTGGCCATCTGGAAGCCGTCGAGCGCGGTGACCACCGAGCCGGCCTCACCGGGAATGTTGACCAGGATCGACGTGGTCGAGCCGCCATACTGTGCGCCGTAATAAATGCCGGCGAGCATGATCAGTGCGCCGACCGGCGGCAGACCGAAAGTGATCGGCAGCAGCATCGCCACGGTGGCGATGGTACCTATGCCCGGCAGCACGCCCACCAGCGTGCCGACCAGCGCGCCGACGAGACACAGCAGGATGTTCATCGGAAGCGGGATGCTCATCCCGCCCAGGAACGACGGGGTCCACTGCACGAATTGGAAGACGGTCGCGAAGCCGAGACCAAGATTGGAAAAAAGATCGCCCATAACGCCCTCGTCCTCAGCGAATCAGGAAAGCCGGCCACATCTGCAGAGGCAGACCCAGCGCGTACGGGAACAGCAAGGCACAGAACGTCGTCAGACAGGCGCCTACGATGGCCGTTTCGAGCCAACGAGTCTCCGTTGAACCGAGAGCCGCAATCATGAAGCTCGACATCGCCGAGAACACCATGCCCATCGGACGGATACACAAAGCGAACGAAGCGATCGCGAGCATCACAAAGACGGGGCCACGCCAGTGGAATTTCTGAAGCGTTGCACCTTCGGTGAAAACGCCGACGAAGGTCACGCCGGCGCCCAGGGCGAGCAACAGAATGCCGAACATCCGCGGCGCGGTACCTGCGCCGAACGAGAAGCCATGCATGCCCTGCAGATCACTCGATGCCCACAACGCAAATGCAGCAACCGCCATCAGGGCAAGACCGCCGACGAAATCCTGCGGGCCTTTGACCCAGCTCGGCAATATCGATTTCTCCGGCGCGTGGCTCGGCGCATCACTCATTGGTACGTCCCTCTAGTCACGAGCTTATAGCCGTGTCGTTTAGCTACAGCCTTGCGGCTCAAGTCAATCGGGGCCGACCAGCGACCCCGTTTGTGGACTTGCTAGCCATTTTCGTCAGAGAATACCAGCGAAACCAAGTATTCCGC
Organism: Bradyrhizobiaceae bacterium; assembly: GCA_004173095.1. GTDB lineage: Bacteria > Pseudomonadota > Alphaproteobacteria > Rhizobiales > Xanthobacteraceae > Tardiphaga. The sequence goes on along the minus strand of SDZE01000414.1, from coordinate 25,821 downwards.
CGCCAACTAACAACCATAGCGGGTTGAGCCGCGTTGCAAAGGCCAGAACGGCTGCAACCGCGGTGACGGAATACGCTATTATAGAAGTGTCTGCGGTCATCATGACGACCGTGCCACTCGCGGCCATTAGACCAATGGATAATGGGACAAGTGCTGCCTGCACTATTTCCGGCCATGTGGCGTGTGTCGAACGCGCGAGCAATCGGCTGACATAATAGGCGACGATCGCGGTGGGGCCGCACATCGAAATCGTCGCGACCAACGCACCCAACACGCCCGCGACCTGATAGCCTATCAGGGTCACGATGAGAACGTTGGGGCCCGGTGACAGCTGCGAGATCGCGAAAACGTCGGCAAACTGCTTGTCCGTGAGCCAATGATTGACGTCTACCGCAATGCGGTGAATCTCCGGAATAGCCGAATTGGCCCCACCCACGGCGAACAGAGACATCAGCCCAAAGGTCCAGGCCAGCGTCCAGAGTTTATCGATTCCGGTTTCGCTCACACCCTGCTCCAGCGTTTCTTCATGACGGTGAGCAAAACACTGACCGGGATCGAGACCAGCAGCACCGTCGGCAACGGCCAGCGGATCAGGCCGACGGCGATGAACACCGCCAGCATCATGAGCAGTCCCAGCGGCTCGCGCTTCTTGATCAAAGGCAGCATCATTCGCGCGATGACGGCGAACAGCAGACCCACCGCCACGCAAGACACGCCCGCCAGTGTGCGGCGCAGCGATTCCAGGTCGCCATAGCGACTATAGAGCATGGCGAGCCCGGTCACGATGAGCACGGGCGGCCCGAGCAGTCCTGTGAAGGCGGCGATAGCGCCGGGAATGCCGCGGATGCGGGCCCCAAACACCACCGAGAGATTGACGATGTTCGGCCCCGGCAGGAAATGGCACAGGGCAAAGGTTTCGTTGAACTGATCCGCGCTCATCCAGCGGTGCTGTTCGACGATAGCCCGGCGGGCCCAGACCAGGACGCCGCCGAATCCGGCCAGTGACATTTTCGCAAAGGCGACGAACAGTGTCAGCAGGCCGACCGGCATTTGAGTTGCGGTTCCCGAGCTTTCAGCCAAGAGTGGCGGCGTGGTGGACATCAGATGGATTTAGGCCGGAGGAACATTGGCACCAAACGGTTTTTCCCTGCGGAGGCCGCTGATTTCGCGTCCGTGCGGGGTTGGCTCTGTATCGCGACGCAACACTGGTCTATATAAAAGGCAGCCTATGCTCCGGGGCTGCAGTTCTTAAAATGGCGATCTCGGGTGCAGACGGCGCGTGAGCGGGAACATGGGTCCGAACCAGCGTTCCTGACATCGCCACAATGACCGATACATCCTACCCAAGACGAAAGCGACGGGGCCCAACGATGCCGACCGATCATATTCGCTACGACGTGCTGGCCCGCGATGCTCTCCGCGGCGTGCTGCGCAAGGTTCTGATCGATGCCGCCGAACATGGTTTGCCGGGCGAGCACCACTTCTTCATCACCTTTATCTCCAGAGCAGACGGCGTAAAGCTGTCGCCGCGCCTGCTGGCGCAATATCCGGAAGAGATGACGGTGATCTTGCAGCACCAATTCTGGGATCTCACCGTGACCGAGGACCGGTTTGAAGTCGGCCTTTCGTTCAACGGAATTCCCGAGCGGCTGGTGGTGCCGTTTTCATCTATCAAGAGCTTCTACGATCCGTCCGTGCAGTTTGGCTTGAGCTTCGAAACCGAAGCAGCCGAAGCGCCGGCGGCAGCCAGCCCCCCGGTGGCGGCAGCCGCGCCCTCGATTGCGCCGCCGCCCGCCGATGCCGAAACGCCTGTCGAAAGCGAGCCGAAATCCGGCGAAGGCGCTGAAGTCGTCCGTCTCGACCGCTTTCGAAAAAAATAGTCGCAATCGCGTGTACAGTGAAAGGGCCGCAGTAATGCGGCCCTTTTCTTTTGGCGCCGTCTTGTCCGGTGCAGAATGCAGGAAGTCCGCATGGCCAAATCGTCGAAGAAGGCATCCGCAGCGTCCACCCGCACCGAGACCGACAGCTTCGGCCCCATTGAGGTCGCCAGCGATCGCTACTGGGGCGCGCAGACGGAACGCTCGCGGCAGAATTTTCGCATCGGTCATGATCGGATGCCGATCTCGCTGGTACATGCCCTCGGCATCGTCAAGCTGGCCGCAGCCGAGACCAATCGGGAACTCGGTCTACTGCCGCCCAAATTAGCGAAGGCGATCGTGCAGGCCGCGCGCGAGGTCATCGACGGCAAACTCGATGATCACTTCCCGCTGGTGGTTTGGCAGACCGGCTCCGGCACACAGACCAATATGAATTTGAACGAGGTCATCGCCAATCGCGCCAATGAAATGCTTGGCGGCGAACGGGGCACCAAGAAGCCGGTGCACCCGAACGACCACGTCAATATGAGCCAGTCGTCGAACGACTCGTTTCCGACCGCGATGCACATCGCGGCGACACAACAGATCATGCATGATCTCATTCCGGCTTTGAGCGAACTTCATGCTGCGCTGCGCAAGAAGGAAAAGGCGTTTGCGAAGATCGTGAAGATCGGTCGAACGCACACCCAGGATGCAACGCCACTCACCCTCGGCCAGGAATTTTCTGGGTACGCATCGCAGGTCGAAAGCGGCATCGCGCGATTGCGCGAGTCGGTGAAAGCGCTGCACCCGCTGGCACAAGGCGGCACGGCAGTGGGCACCGGCCTCAATTCAAAACCTGGCTTCGCCAAACTGTTTGCAAAGAATGCCCAGAAGATCACCAAGCTTCCCTTCACCAGCGCTGCCAACAAGTTCGAAGCCCTCGCGTCGAACGATGCATTCGTCTTCGTACACGGTGCGATCAATGCTGCGGCCACGGGACTATTTAAAATTGCCAACGACATCCGTTTGCTCGGATCCGGCCCGCGTTCGGGACTCGGCGAACTCGTGCTTCCGGAAAACGAGCCCGGCTCTTCTATCATGCCGGGCAAGGTCAATCCCACGCAGTGCGAAGCAGTGACGATGGTATGCTGTCAGGTATTTGGGAACCATACGGCCATCACCGTTGCAGGCAGCCAGGGCCACTTCGAACTGAACGTCTATAAGCCTGTGATGGCGCATTGCATGATGCAGTCCATACAATTGATCGCTGACGTTGCGCGATCGTTCACCGAACATTGCATCGATGGCATCCGTGCCGATGAGAAACGTATCCGCGAATTGATGGAGCGATCATTGATGCTCGTCACTGCTCTGGCGCCGAAGATCGGCTACGACAAAGCTGCCGACGTTGCTAAGGCGGCGCACAAGAACGGCACAACACTCAAGGAAGAAGCAATTGCATCAGGTCTGATCGATGCGAAAGAGTTTGACCGTCTCGTACAGCCGGTCAAAATGATTGGACCAAGTTAGTCCACTGCGATGAGTCGTTTTCGCTCACGTCTTGTTGAGAATGGGCAGTTCCGAAATAGTTATAATCGATACCTCTTAATTGACTAGAATAATTGACTACCGTTGTTACGCAGTTGCGATACGTTGACTCCACTTGATGAGTGAGTTGTCCGGTGCGGCTCGAAAGATCGCACCGACCCGCTTTGTCGAGGTGGTTACGACCAACAGTTTGATTGCGGCTTTTAACGTTTGGAATCGGAGCACTTTTTTTGTTGGATTGCGAAACCCGCCTTGCGTTCGCTTCGTATCAAAGGCTGACGGTGAGATACGCGTTTCGCGCTCCATCATTTTATTGAACGACAGGAGCGATCATGGGCGATCTGGTTAATCTCAATCGCTTCAAAAAGCGCACAGCGCGCGACGAAGCTTCCCGTAAAGCCGAGGAAAACCGCGCTCGTTTTGGGCGCACGAAACTCGAACGCAATCTTGAGGTGCGAAGCACCACTCGAGTAAACACTGTGCTTGACCAGCACAAAATCGATGGCGAGAGCGCATCATGAAGTCACCCGTAGTAAAGCGATCGATCGTCGTCGCCGGGCATAAAACGAGCGTGAGCCTCGAAGAGGCGTTCTGGAACGGCATGAAGGAGATATCGAATCTCCGCGACATGACGCTTTCGGAGTTGGTTGGAGAGATCGACACCAATCGTCAGCAAGGCAACTTGTCGTCGGCGATCCGGCTGTTCGTGCTCGATTACTTCCGCACACGGGCGGCGCCACCGCAACGCGGCGTGGAGAACACGACCAATCTGTCGGCATGACCGCTCACGGCCAGTGGCGAACGTTTCGTCATTGATCCTTGCGCGTTGATAAGCTTTGGCTGCTCCTGCGAAGATTATTGTCGCACGTAGCGGTCCGCCATCGACCCGTGGGACATCCGCCCGTGGGGATGGATCGTCTGCGGAAAACCTGCTCACTCGTTAGAACGGCAATCGACCTGACGGCACGGCCGCTGGCGGCGGCGTGATCACGAGCGGCTGTGACGGTCGCGGCTTGGCTGGCACGCGCGACGTGCCCGGTGCCGGGCGTACATCAATCGGCGGCGGCAGCGGCGTGATCTGCTGGCTGGCGACCGGCGGAGCTGCCGCAGGCCGCGGCGGCGATCTGCGTGGCAGTGGAATATCCGGCGACGTTGACGGCGGCGTTGATGATGTCGGCATATCGCCACCCGCAGGCGCCTCGCGCGACGGCTTGGCGCTCGCCGGTGGAACGGCTGCGGGCTCCGGTGCAGGCGACTGCCCGCGCCCGCGCTCGAGCAAATCCAGCCGCTGCGTTTCGCGATCGATCGCCCGCACCGCGAGCCATGACGACAGCGATGAGATATCCATGCTGCGATCGAGCCTGTCCGGCGGCCCCATCAGATAGAGCTGGATCTCCGGTCGCGCTTTCGAGCCACCGGATGCCGACCCCGATAGACTGGCACGTATATCGACCTGATCGGCGACGATATCATAGCCGCCCGACACGGTGGCCCGTGCGCTCTCGGATTCCAAACTCACCGCGCCGACCCGCAACCGGCTGTCCTTGATGGTGAATGGAAACTGGGCCGACGTTGCGACGAATTCCCCGCGCGCCAGCACCGGTTCGAGGATCTGCTTCAGTTTGGCGTCGTCGGTTGCCTGGCTGGAATCACTGGCCAGGATTGCCACGTCGAAAATGCCGGGATCGAGGCCGGCGACGCGAAGCCCGTCGGTCGTCACGAGCCCACTTCCCGACACCGCTCCCGTGAGTGCTGATGCACTTCGCCCCTGCGATGTGAGGCTCATCTTCAACGAAGCCTTGCCGGACGGCATCGACAGTCCGCGATAACGCAGGGCGGAGCCCTCTGCCCCGGACAGTTCGATCCGCGCGCCGAGCGCGTGTCCGGTTGCGGCTGAGGATCTGAGATCGACATCGGCGGTGAATTCGCCGCCGCCGAGCTTGCCCTTGATCGCATCGATCGTCAGCGTGCTCCCGTCGCTCCTGATCGTTCCGTTCACCGGCCTGAGTTCGGCGCCGCCGGGCAGCGCCGCGCTCAAAGCCTGGAAGGCGAGCCGGCCGCGCCAGCCTTGCAGCGCGCCCCCGCTGAGCGGTTCGCTTTCATCATGCCCGCGCGCCCCGATCATCCAGGCGAATACGGGCGCCAGTTCGATGGTGTCGGCGCCGAGTTGGCCATCGATCGTCGTCTCCGGTCCAAGCGTCAGCCCCACATGTCCGCGTATCCGCGAGCCTGCAACCGTGCCGTCGATATCCTCGATATTGAGCTTGTCGCCTGCCAGCGAGAGGCTGGACGACAGGCTGGCTTTCGCTGACGTATCGCCGCGTTTGAGACCCAGCAACGGCGCTGCGTTGGCGTTGCGGACAGCCAGCGTCAGCATCGCCTTGCGCGTCTCCGCCCAGGGTTCGACGCTACCCTGGACATCGGCATCGATCTCATTGCCCGAGAGCTTTGCCTTCACGCGCAGTGGCGCGCGCCATGCGCCGGTGCCGCTCGCTTCGAGGACTACCGTTGCGTCGCCGGCCGCGAGCACATGATCGAGGCCAAGCAGCGCAAGTAACGTTCTGCCCTGTGCCGTGAGCCGCGCATCGAGCGCGATGTCGCTGCGCGACAGCGTATCGAAGTCGATCGCCCCTATCGCGGCCAAAGATGGTGAGGCGATTGCGGTGACCGTGCCCTTGATCTGCGGCGCATCGATATCGATCGCCATGCGCGCATCGGCGCGATCCGACTTGGCCTGCGGTTTGGTGACATCGAGCGCGAATTTCAGTTTCGCAGCTCCCGGCGCGGTCGGCAGAGCGTCGATTCTGCGCGCCGTGCCCGGCGACAGCGGAGCGATGATCCTGCCGACCTCGCCAAGCGAGGGGACATTCGCATTCAGCGTCAACTTTCCGGTTGCCGCGCTCCGATCGAAGGCACCACTGCCACTCAGCATCAGGCCGTTCGCCTGCCCGACCTCTAAACGCTGCAGCGTGAAATCTTTTGGACTGTAGACGACCGCCGCAGCGAAGGAGCGCATCTCCTGACCGGCCACAATTGCACGGCCGATATCGAACGACAGCTGCCCGGCCTCCGGCCATTCGGCCTGTGCCCCGCCGAGCGACCGCACCAGCGCCGTTGCCGCGTCGAGGTCGAGACGGTCGGCTTTCACCTCCGCCTCAATCCGCGACCCGTCGGGGCTCGACGGGTATGCCAAGGCGATCCGACCTTCGAGCGTTCCACCATCGATTTCCGCTTTCAGCTCATCGAGCGACAGACGATCGGCGTCGGAGGTGAAATTGCCGCGAAGGCGCAGCGGTCTCTGATCCCGCAGACCACTATCGCTGCGTCCTTTGAGCCAGTTGGAGAGAAGGTTGGGTTCTGCGGAGTCGATATTGATCGCCCCGGCAAAACCGCGTCCACCCGGCTGCGCAGCACCGCTTGCAACGACGCGCGTGACGCCCGGCGCACGAAATTCAAGGCGCTCGACAACCCACGACGTGCTGTCGCCATGCAGGTCGGCACCAATATTTTGCACCGGCCGTCCCCCGAGCATGATCTGTTCGGCGCTCACTTCGATCCGGGTCGGCATCACTGTCGGTGGGATGATGGCTGTCAGCTTTCGCAGCGCAGCCATGGGCGCGGCGTCGCCGCCGCCCAGCTTCCCCAGCAGCCGATCCGCATCCAGTTGCTTGGCCGATAGCACGGCATGCAGCAAAGGCGATGCGCCGAAACGAAGATCGGCCACGCCGGCCAGTTTCAGCCCGACATCGTCTACGCCGAAATTTGCCTCGACGGTCTCGAACTGTGCCCCGGATGGATTCACCTTGGCTTTGCCGGCGATCCGCCACGGCAGCTTGGCCGGATTGTCGTCGGGCTTGCCCTTGGTCGCGCTTGCGATCACGACCGAACCATCGAAGCCCGGCATGCGATCCTCGAAGCTGAGAATGCCGTCGAGGTCGATACCCGGCGATTTTTCGTTGCCCTCGATGACGAGGCGGAGCCGTGTGCCATTGCCATCGCCGGTCTGGCCCGAGGAGATGCGGAACGGGTAGCGCATACCAGCCCGCGAGAAATTGCCGTCGCCGCGCATGGCGCCCGCCGCCAGCGAGCGAACATCGCCGCTGAATGCGATGTCGTCGAGTTCGAGCGTCGAGCGGCTCGCGGCATCATGCAGGACGATGCGGCCGGTGACGTTCAGCCGATCGATAGCGAGAGCGCCGAGATTGAACGGCCCGGTCGATGCGGGCAGATCGAGACGTCCGCGCGTATTCAGACCGAGATCGACAGCGGCGCCACCGACGGTGAGCTCGGTCGCGCGCCATTCGCCACGCAGCAGCGAGCCAAGGCTGAACTCGACATCGAGTTTCTGTGCACCGAAGCGGCCGAGATCATTGGCGCCGCCGATGGTGACGCCATGTAATTGCAGCGACGGAATCGGAAGCAGTCGCGCGTCGAGCGCGCCGGCGACACGCACGGGCGCGCCGACGATCCGCGTCGCCTCCGCCTCGAATTGCGAACGGAACTGGCTCCAGTCGATGAAGAAAGGCCCGACCAGAGCAGCCACCAGCGCCAGGATGAATGCGATCGCCAAGCCGAGCAGTGTGGTCTGCACGGAATCTCCCCTTCAGCGGTTCAGCTGCCACGCCTGCTGCGTGGCGCGATCCGCTCGCGTTCGCTTTATCTATAAAAGGAACTGTGGCGAAGTCACAGCATAACTCGCAGGCCCAAAGCGCGCGGGAGCGTTGCCGCAAACGGAACTAGCCCAGCGACACCTTTTCCAGAGCATCACGCGTCGTCTTTGCATGATGCAGGCGCCCGGCCACCGCCCGCACCTTGCGCGGCGACGCCATCCAGACCGCCATTGTCGCCAGCATGGCGACAACGATGCCGAACGCAAAAGCCGGTGTGTAACTGCCGTAATGATCATGCAGCAGGCCGGTCACAAGTGGACCTGCCGCGCCGCCTGCAAGCGCCGCCAGCATCAACGTGCCGAAAATGCTGCCGAAGTGCTCGCCCTGAAAGATTTCAAGCACCACGGCTCCCATGATCGAGGTGACGCCATAGCCGAGCAGCCCCTGCGAAATCACCATGACATAGACCAACGCGATGCCCGGCACATATTCGAGCGCGATCAGCGCGGCGAAACAGATGGCAAAGCCGACGCCGCTGACCGTCCAAACCCATTCGCGGCCAATGCGATCGGACAAATGGCCGAAAAAAATCTGGCCGGGCACGCCGAACAGGCTGACCATGCCGAGCGCCCATGCAGCGACAGCCGGCGAGAAGCCGAGATCGAGCAGATATTTGGTTTGATGAACCTGGACGGCGTACCAGGAGTACAGACCGCCGAATAATCCCATCGCCAGCCACCAGAAGCGCGACGTGCGCATGGCGCGCGCCAGCGTCCAGTCGATGCTCGCCCAAGCCGGATCGACGACATTGGAGACCGGCGTGGCCGACGAATGCTGCGCAGAATCGCCATCCGGCAGCAGTCCCATATCCTGCGGCCGTTTGCGCAGCAGGAGATTGATCGGCACCAGCACGACAAGCACGACGATGCCGACGGATGTACAAGCCGTGCGCCAGCCGGCCTGCTCGATCATCACCTGCACCCACGGCAGCAGAGTCACCGAGCCGATCCCGACACCGGCGAAAGCGATCCCGGTCGCCAGCCCGCGTTTGCGGCTGAACCAGTTCGGCAGGAACAGCGATTGCCCGGAATAGCCGAGGCAAACGCTACCGGCGCCGACGAGGACGCCGATGGTGAGATACAGATGCCATGGCTCGGTGGTGAGTGGCGCCAGCAGGAGACCCGTGCCCATCAGCACGGTGCCGAGTTCCATCACCGCGCGCGGGCCGCCGCGATCCATCAGCTTGCCCATCAACGGGCTCATGATGGCCGAGATGAAAAATCCGAACGAAAATGCCCCGGCCGTGACGCCGCGGTCCCAACCGAATTCCGAGAGAATGGGCGGAAAGAAAAGCGAGAATGAGGTCCGCGCATTGACGCCGATCGCCATCGTCACGAAGGTCACGGCGACGATGACCCAGCCATAATAGAACGGCAGCCGCATCGGCTGATGCCTTTTCTTGGACGCCCAAACGTCGGTTCAAAATCGCTCGGAAGCGTCGTCACGAGCGCAATGAATGCATGTATTATTAAGATGGCACAGCTTATAGGTGCACGACAGCCACCGGTCTAGGGGCGAAGCAGGATTATCCACCGCGCCCGATTGAATTCCTGTGGCTTCGCGCCGGCCTCGTCAGGCTTGCGGCAAGATCTTGCCGGGATTGAAGATGTTGTCCGGATCGAGTGCGCGCTTGATGGCATGCATGGCGTCAAGTGCCTGCTCGCCGAGTTCCGCTTTGAGATATTTCTGCTTGCCCTGACCGATGCCGTGTTCGCCAGTACAGGTGCCGCCCATCGCCTGCGCGCGCTTGACCAGGCGGTGCATGAATTCTTCGGCACGTGCGATCTCGGCGGGATCGTTGCGATCGCAGACCAGCGAGCAGTGGAAATTGCCGTCGCCGACATGACCGACGATCGGCGACAAAAGATCGAAGCGCTTGAGATCGTCCTCGGTCTCGCCGACGCATTCGGCCAGTTTCGAAATCGGCACACAGACATCCGTGGCGGCGACTTCGGAGCCGGGGCGCAGACTCTTGACCGACCAATAGGCATCATGGCGCGCCTGCCACAGCTTGGTGCGGTCCTCCGGCTTCGTGGTCCACGCAAAATCACCGCCGCCGCATTCCAGCGCGATATCGCGGAAACTCTTTGACTGCTCGGCGACCTCCGCCGCGCTGCCGTGAAATTCCAGCAGCAGCAACGGCGTCTCTGGCAACGTGAGCTTCGAATAGATGTTGCAGGCCTTCACCTGCGCCTCGTTGAGCAATTCGATCCGGGCGACTGGAATGCCGGTCTGGATCGCCAAAATGGTTGCCTGGCAAGCGCCCTGCACGCTTTCGAACGAACACGAGGCGGCAGCGATCGTCTCGGGAATGCCGCGGAGCTTGATTGTCAGTTCGCTGATAATACCGAGCGTGCCTTCAGCGCCAACGAAAAGATGCGTGAGATCATAGCCGGCCGAGGATTTCTTTGCCCGTGTGCCTGTGTTGATGATCTCGCCGTCTGCGCGCACCACCTTCAGCGCCAGCACGTTGTCGCGCATCGTCCCGTAACGAACGGCGTTGGTGCCCGACGCGCGCGTCGAAGCCATCCCACCTAGCGAGGCATCGGCGCCGGGGTCGATGGGGAAAAACAGGCCCTGATCGCGCAGGTTCTCGTTGAGCGCCTTGCGGGTGACGCCAGGCTGGATGACGCAATCGAGGTCTTCAGAATGCACCGCAAGAATTTTGTTCATGTCTCGCAAGTCGATGCAGACGCCGCCAGCCGGCGCATTGACCTGCCCTTCCAGCGACGTGCCGGTGCCGAATGCGATCACCGGCACCTTGTTGGCGGCGCAGATACGCACCACGTCCTGGATGTCCACCGTTTCTTGCGCGAACACCACGCCATCGGGCGGCTGATTGGCAAGCCATGTCGTGGTGTGGCCATGCTGCTCGCGGACTGCCTGCGAGGTCACCAGCCTATTGCCGAAACGCGCCGCCAGCGCTTCCAGCGCAGACCCCAGCGCGGCCGGCGCAGGGCGCTTCACATTCGATTCGATGATACCCACGATTGCCCCTTTCGACGGGGCCAGACCGTGGCAAAGCTTGTATAAGCGGTCAAGGGACGTGATGGGGAACAGGGATCAGGAATGACCGAAATCAACGAAGCACTGCGCCGCACCGAGGTGTTCAAATCCTCGATCATGCAAATTGAGCCGCAATGGATCGACTATAACGGCCATCTGAACATGGCCTATTACAACGTTCTGTTCGATCGGGCGGTCGATGAACTCTGGCTCCAGATCGGCATCGGACCCGGCTATCTGAAGGAACGGAATAACTCGACGTTCACGGCAGAATGTCATGTCCGCTACGTCCGCGAGATCCATCTCGGCGATCCCGCCCAGGTATCGATTCTCGTCGTGGCGGCTGACGAGAAACGCATCCAGACTTACAAGGAGCTACGCCACGCCACGGAAGGCTGGCTGTCAGCGACATCGGAAAACATGTCCCTGCATATGGACATGGCGGCCCGGAAAGTGGCGCCGTTCCCGCCGGATATCTCCGCAAATGTGCGAGCCTTGGCGGAGGCCCATGCCGCACTGGAGCGCCCGCCTGTGATCGGGCGCGGCATTGCGATGCCGGCCAAAAAGTAGTCGAGATCACTTGCTCACGTTGCGAAAGCGACGGAGCAATCCAAGTTCGGCTTTTAGCCTCCGGAATGCTCCATCGCTCCGCGATGACACTGGCGTCAGATTCGGTTGCCGCGACCGCGAACCAGACCGACAACGGCAGAGATCAGGAACAGCACGATCGCGATGAAGAAGATCGCCTTGGCGATTTCAATCGATGCGCCGGCAACGCCGCCGAAGCCGAGAACACCGGCGATCAAGGCGATGACGAGAAATGTTACGACCCAGCTCAGCATGACACGTACCTCAGTTGCGGTTGTTCGGTTGGCGGTTTCGCTGCGCGGCTTCTGATGTCGCGCTCGATGTCAAGACAAGACATTCACAATCTGAAAGTTCCAGGCAGAATACCGTTGCAAATACCCCCGTCTTGCTCGGATCGGAAGCCGCCCGAGGGCTGCTTGCTGCGCCGGATGGGCCCCATGCGGGGATAAGTCTGTCGCCACCGATGGGGGGCCCTTATATGCCCTTCAATCCTGCTATGAAGGCTCCTCTCTCAGGCCCACGGTGTCAGTGTGGGCGGAATACGATTCGCATGAACGACGCACGCAAAATGCCCGCCAATGACCTTCCCGCCTATCATCCCGTGGCGGGCGGCATTGCTGCGCGCGCACGCGCGGCTGCAGCACCCGCGCCCTATCTCGACAATCTCAATCCCGAACAACGCGACGCCGTCGAGACGCTCGACGGCCCGGTCCTGGTGCTGGCCGGCGCCGGCACCGGCAAGACCAAGGTGCTGACGTCGCGCATCGCGCATATCCTGTCCACCGGCCGGGCCCGCCCCAACGAAATCCTGTCGGTGACTTTCACCAACAAGGCGGCGCGGGAGATGAAGCATCGTCTCGGCATCATGCTCGGCCAGGCGGTCGAGGGAATGCCATGGCTCGGCACCTTCCACTCGATCGGCGGCCGTATCCTGCGCAGCCATGCCGAACTGGTGCAGTTGAAATCGAATTTCACGGTGCTCGACACCGACGACCAGATCCGGCTGCTCAAGCAGTTGCTATCGGCCGAGAACATCGATGACAAACGCTGGCCGGCGCGCATGCTGGCCGGCTTGATCGACGGCTGGAAAAATCGCGGCCTGACGCCGGCGCAGGTGCCGTCCGGCGAGGCCGCGGTGTTCGGCAACGGCAAAGGCGGCAAGCTCTACAAGGATTATCAGGAGCGGCTGAAGACGCTCAATGCCGCCGACTTCGGTGATCTGCTGCTGGAATGCATCCGCCTGTTCCGCGAACAACCGGACGTGCTGAAATCCTATCAAACGCGGTTCAAATATATCCTGGTCGACGAGTATCAGGACACGAACGTCGCGCAATATCTGTGGCTGCGGCTGCTGTCGCAGACGGCCACGATCGCGCAGAGCTCAGGCCTCTCCGCCACCTCTTCTCTCCGCGAACAGGTCATCGCGCGCAGCGCGGCGGATGAGGAGAACTCTCTGAATGCGTCGGCGTCTGTGGCGGCCCCTCTCCCCGTGAAGGACGGAGAGAGGGAGCAGAAAAACACCCGCAACATCTGCTGCGTCGGCGATGACGATCAGTCGATCTATGGCTGGCGTGGCGCCGAGGTGGATAACATCCTGCGTTTCGAACACGATTTTCCCGGCGCCAAGGTGATCCGGCTCGAACGCAATTATCGCTCGACGGGCCACATCCTCGCCGCCGCCTCGCATCTGATTGCGCACAATGAAGGCCGGCTCGGCAAGACGTTGCGCACTGAGGACGAGGACGGCGAGAAGGTCACCGTCACCGGTGCGTGGGACTCCGAAGAGGAAGCCCGCGGCGTCGGCGAGGAGATCGAGCAGCTGCAGCGCGAGGGGCATAAGCTCAACGACGTCGCGATTCTGGTGCGCGCATCGTTTCAGATGCGCGAATTCGAAGACCGTTTCGTCACCCTCGGCCTGCCCTATCGCGTCATCGGCGGTCCGCGTTTCTACGAGCGCGCGGAGATCCGCGATGCGCTGGCTTATCTGCGCGTGATCAATTCGCCGGCCGACGATCTCGCCTTCGAGCGCATCGTGAATGTGCCTAAACGTGGCCTCGGCGATGCCACCGTGCAGATGCTGCACGATCATGCGCGCCGTCGCCGCATTCCGCTGTCGGAAGCTGCGCGGCAAGTGGTCGATACCGACGAGATGAAGCCGAAGGCGCGCGGCTCGCTGCGCGACTTGATGCTGAGCTTCGAACGCTGGCGCAAGCAGATGGACGTGGTGTCCCATACGGAGCTGGCCGAAACCGTGCTCGACGAGAGCGGCTACACCGAGATGTGGCAGAAGGACCGGTCCGCCGATGCCGCCGGACGGCTCGAAAACCTGAAGGAGCTGGTGCGCTCCATGGAGGAGTTCGAGAACCTGCAGGGATTTTTGGAACATATCTCGCTGGTGATGGACCGCGAAGGGGCGGCCGACGAGGATGCGGTGTCGCTGATGACATTGCATTCAGCCAAGGGGCTGGAATTCGACAACGTGTTCCTGCCCGGCTGGGAGGAAGGCTTGTTCCCGCATCAGCGCGCGCTCGACGAGCAGGGTCGCGCCGGCCTCGAGGAAGAGCGCCGCCTCGCCCATGTCGGCATCACCCGCGCCCGCAAGCGCGCCAAACTTTACTTCGCCACCAACCGCCGCATTCACGGCACCTGGAATACGACGATGCCGTCGCGCTTCCTTGATGAACTACCAGCGGCGAATGTAGAGATCACCGAATCCAAGGGCGGCTCCGGCTGGGGCGGCGCCGGCGGCTATGGCTCGTCGCGCTTCGACAATCTGGAAGCATTCGGCTCGACCTATGCGACCCCGGGCTGGCAGCGCGCGCAGCAACAGCGCGCCCGCAGCAGCGGCGGTGGCTTCGGTGACAGCTTTGGCGGCAGCGCTGCAAAAAAACGGCCGATGGTGATCGAGGGCGAACTGGTGGCGAAATCCACCGGCACCGAATCCGATTTCGTGCTCAATGATCGCGTCTTCCATCAAAAGTTCGGCTACGGCCACATCACCAAGATCGACGGCAACAAGCTGACCATCGAATTCGACAAGGCTGGCGAGAAGAAGGTTGTCGATAGTTTCGTGGAGCGGGCTTGATCATGCCGGTCTATCTTGCCGTGATCCGCAAGCATGACGACGGCAGCTATCGCGTCAGCTTCCCGGACCTCCCCGGCCTCGCCACCTCCGGCGATACGCTGGACGAAGCCATCGATGAAGCCGTCGAAACGCTCGAGGACGTGGCCGAGAACTGGGTCAATGCCGATGGCTCGACGACATTGCCGAAGCCGCGCACCATCGACGAACTGAGCGCCGATCCGGCCTTCGTAGATGCGGCGGATGGGGCGACGATCGCAGAGATCGACTACGAGCCGGCGGGATAGCTGGTCGAACTACACATTCTGCGCTAAGCTGCCTTCGCCGGTCGGGGGACACGAGATGTTGACGAACAGTCGCGACATCGTTCGCCGTCTCGAACGCGAAGGATGGATAGCGACCCGCGTGGTTGGCTCACATCACGTTTTCAAGCACCCGACGACTGGGCAATCGATCGTCGTTCCGCATCCCAAGAAGGACTTGGGAAAAGGCCTCGTCCGCGCGCCATCTATAAAGGCGCAGGCTGGCCGCCTGACTGAGGTTCGTCATGGCTCATTATATCGCCATTATCGAGGAAGCAGGACCGGATTTTGCCGTTGGCGTCTGGTTTCCGGATCTGCCCGGCTGCACGTCCGCCGGCGATGATATCGACGAAGCACTTCGCAACGCGCCGGAGGCGTTGCAACTCTATGCCGAGGTTGCTGTCTCGGAAGGCCGACAACTGCCCTCGCCTCGCACTCTCACGGAATTGAAGGCTGATCCCGACATCGCCGAAGAGCTCGAAAGCTATATGGTGGCGCTCGTCGAACTTCCTGCGCGCGCACACGCGGCCGAATAGTAGCAAAATCTTCTTCCCAGCCATTGCCGCCGGATCACACGGTTCCTATCTGTGTCATCCCGCCGCATGTTTCCTGCTGTGTCCCTCTGCTTCGCGCGATTGACTGCATGTCCCCCATCATTTCCGTCTCTGCTCTCACCAAGAGCTATGCCTCCGGCTTCACGGCGCTGAAGAGCATCGATCTCGACATCAACCGCGGCGAGATCTTTGCGCTGCTGGGGCCGAATGGCGCCGGCAAGACCACATTGATTTCGATCATCTGCGGCATCGTCAATCCGACCTCCGGCAAGGTACTGGTGGATGGTCATGACATCACATCGGCCTATCGCGCGGCGCGCTCGCTGATCGGCCTGGTGCCGCAGGAGCTGCATACGGATTCGTTCGAGACCGTGTGGGCCACCGTGAGCTTCAGCCGCGGCTTGTTCGGCAAGCCGAAGAATTCCGCGCTGATCGAGAAGATCCTCCGGGATCTGTCGCTATGGGAGAAGAAGGACAGCAAGATCATGGAGCTGTCCGGCGGCATGAAGCGCCGGGTGATGATCGCCAAGGCGCTGTCGCACGAGCCGCAGATCCTGTTCCTGGACGAGCCGACCGCCGGCGTCGATGTGGAGCTGCGCAAAGGCATGTGGGAAGTGGTGCGCGAGCTTCGCGCCGCCGGCGTCACCGTGCTCCTGACCACACATTACATCGAGGAGGCCGAAGAAATGGCCGACCGTGTGGGCGTCATCAACAAGGGCGAGATCATCCTGGTCGAAGACAAAGCCAAGCTGATGCAGCAATTCGGCAAGAAGCGCCTTAAGCTACATTTGCAAAACCGGATCGAGACGGTGCCCAACGCGCTCGCACCCTACCATCTCGAACTCGGCAATGACGGCATGGAACTGGTCTACACCTACGACACCAAGAGTGAACGCACCGGCATCACAAGCCTGTTGAGCGACCTGCGCGAAGCCGGCATCCGCTTTGCCGATCTCGACACGATGCAGAACTCGCTCGAGGAAATCTTCGTTAACCTGGTGAGGAAGTAACATGAACTTCCGTGCCATCCAGGCCATCTATCTGTTCGAAATGGCGCGCACCTGGCGCACGCTGCTGCAGAGCATCGTCTCGCCGGTGATCTCGACGTCGCTTTATTTCGTGGTGTTCGGCGCCGCGATCGGTTCGCGCATCGCCAGCGTCGAAGGCGTCAGTTACGGCACCTTCATCGTACCCGGCCTGGTGATGCTGTCGGTGCTGACGCAGAGCATCTCCAACGCATCCTTCGGCATCTATTTCCCGAAATTCATCGGCACAATTTATGAGCTGCTGTCGGCGCCGGTGTCACCGCTTGAAATCGTGATCGGCTATGTCGGCGCCGCCGCTACCAAGTCGGTCATTCTCGGGTTGATCATTCTCGGCACCGCCGGCCTGTTCGTGCCGCTGCACATCCTGCATCCAGTATGGATGCTCACCTTCCTGGTGCTGACGGCGGTGACGTTCAGCCTGTTCGGCTTTATCATCGGCATCTGGGCCGACAGTTTCGAGAAGCTGCAGGCGATTCCGCTGCTGGTGGTTACGCCGCTGACCTTCCTGGGCGGCAGCTTCTATTCGGTCAACATGCTGCCCTCGGGCTGGCGCACCGTGACCCTGCTCAATCCAGTAGTATATCTGATTTCCGGCTTCCGCTGGAGCTTCTACGAGATCTCCGATGTCAGCATCGAACTCAGTGTGTTCATGACGCTGACCTTCCTGGTGGTCTGCATGGGCCTGGTCTGGTGGATCTTCAAGACCGGCTACAAACTCAAGAAGTAGGTCAAACGAAAACGGCCCGGACATTGTGTCCGGGCCGTTTTGTATCAGCTGATCTGCTTAGCGGTAGCAGCGGAACTTGCCGGCGCGGTTGTAGTAGCCGCGGCACTGGGTGCGGCGACCCTCGGGAATGCCGAGCACGCCCTTCACACCACCGACCGCTCCGCCGACGCCAAGACCGATAGCGCCACCGACAAGGCCGCCCACCGGGCCGGCGGCACGGTTACCTTCGCGCGAGCCCTGATTGGCGCCCTGTTCGGCGCCGCGGAACACACCTTGAGCTTCTGCCATATGCGGCACGGCGACCAGCGCGAGCATTGCGGCAGCGAGCGCCAGGCCGGTGCGCTTTGAGAACAATTTGGGCATTGCGGCTGTCTTGATGGTCATTAGGTGTCCCCTGAGCTAGGTGCGGTAATTGATGACTTGGTGTCACACCAACGTGGCATGGAGGAACCGGTTCCGGATCACAGTGTTTTATAACGCAGTGCATCGCAACATAATCGGCGGAACAGACTTGGGAAGTTGAACCTCGAGCGATTAAGGATGCACGAAACTGTCACTGGTGACACGCCGGGCCCGGATGCATATTGGAACGGGACGGCGAGTGGACGAAATGGGCAAGGCCCGGAGGCGAAGAAGTTAACATGCGTGCGATAGTCATGACCCTGGTGGGTCTCTCCGTTCTCGCCGCCGGCAGCAGCGCCGAAGCCAAGATCAACATCACCGTCGACAAAGACAGCCAGACCATGACCGTCATTCAGGACGGCGTGCAGAAGTACCGCTGGCCGGTGTCGTCGGGCCTGCCATCCTATGAGACGCCGAACGGCAGTTTCCAGACCTTCCGTATGGAAGAGAACCACTTCTCGAAGGAATTCGACGACGCGCCGATGCCGAACGCGATCTTCTTCACCAAGAAGGGCCATGCGATCCACGGCACTGACTCGGTGAACCGCCTGGGTTCGCCGGCGTCCCATGGCTGCGTGCGCCTGTCGCGTGAGAATGCCGCGACCCTGTTTGCCATGGTCAAGGCCGATGGGGTCCTCAACACCACGGTCAGTCTCACTGGCTCGTCGCAGGTCGCGCTGGCCCGCAATCCGCGCGGCACCAAAACGGCAGCGGCGCGCCGGGACCCGGCTGTTGCGCCGACCACCATCGCGCCGTCTTACGGTGCCTCATCCTATGATGCTTACGGCAATCCGGTGGAACTGGCGCCGCAGCCGGTGCCCGACAATCGCCGGATCGTCCGCCAGGTGCCGCAACCCAATTCGGACCGCTATATCTATCCGGCCGATGGGGACGATGGCAGGCAGTATCCGGCGCCTCCCGGCTATCGCCGCATGACCGAAGCCGAGACGCAGCAATATTACGCCGATCGCAGCTACTACAACCGCCAGCCGCAGGTGTATTACGCCCCGCGTCAGCGCGGCTACTACAACGATTATTGAGCTAGATCGACGGAGCCAGGTCGCAAGCGTGTAAGCTGCAAGCGTTATTCGCCTGCAGCTTGTCTCCGTCATTCATCGCCATCATCGTCGCGCAAGCGGCGCCACACTGCGCCGAGAATGTTGGAATAATCATCCGTCCACACCCGCTGCTCGGGCTTAGCCGGCGTCAGCGTCCATGATGATGACGGCAGCGCAATGCTGCCGACGTCAGCGTCGTTGCGCGCCGAGATCACCACATTGGTCGAGAAGATGTATTCGGCGTCGCGGCCGGTATCCTCGTTGAACACCCAACTCTTCAACCCGTTGGCGTCGGCGATGCCGGTCACCACGCTGGCCAGCTCAAGGTGGCGATTGGAGACATGCATCACTACGGCGCCAGCGGGCGCCAGTTTGGCCTTGTAGATCGCCATCGCCTCCTGGGTCGCCAGATGGATCGGAATCGCATCGGAGGAATAGGCATCGACGATGATGAGGTCATAGGCGCCGTCCGGCTCGCGGGCGAAAGTGAGCCGTGCATCGCCGATCACGGGCTTGATGTCGGGCTGGCACTTGCTGATGAAGCTGAAGAACTTCGGATCGCGCGCGGTGTCGACCATGGTCTGATCAATCTCGAAGAATTTCCAGCTTTCGCCCGGCGCTTGGGAGCAGACCAGCGAGCCCGAGCCGAGACCGATCACCGCCACCCGCAACGGGGCGGACCGGGCAGCACGCATGGCGGCGATCGCCTGCCCCATGCCGCCATCCTTGTAATAATAGGAGACCGGCTCCGGCCGCCCCGTCACCGGCGTGCCGTCATTGTTGAGATATTTCTCGGCGCCGTGGATCGTCGTGCCGTGCATCAGCACATGGTACTGGCCATTGGCGGTGACCTGAATCTTGTGCACGCCGAAGAAGCTCCGCACCGTTTCGACCCGTCCATCGTCGGCCGGATAGATACGCAGCAAGGCCAGCGCCAGCACGGTGATGGCCGCGAGTTTGAGGCGATCGGCGCGCAGCAGCAACGCGACCACCATGCCAATCAATGCCACGGCGCTGATGACATAGACACGCTGGGTGTCGAACCAGGTGAAGAGCTTGCCATTGGTGAAGCTTGGCGCGATCAGCGCCACAGCCGCCACCAGCAACAGCAGCCAATACAATCCCGCCCAGCGTTGGCCACGCGGGGGCTGCGCTGGCCGGCACAGCACTGCGAGGGCAACCAGGATCGGATATTCGGCGATCCACGAAAAGGCATAGGGCGCGACCAGGCCCGCAAACAGGCCGCCGACCATGCCGCCGAACGACAGCGCCACGTAGAACCCGGTGAGATAGCGCGGCGCAGGGCGTGAGCGCGCCAGTTCGCCGTGGCACGCCATTGCAATGATGAAGAAAGCCAGCTGATGACCACCGAGCGTGAGTAGCAGATTCTGCTCGCCGCCCACCGCCAGCAAAACAATGACACCGGCAATCGCCACCGGCATTGCCAACAACATCAGCCAATGCGGCAGCAGCGGACGCGACTGGAACACCAGCACCCAGGTCAACAGATACAGCGATAGCGGCAGCACCCAGAGCAGCGGCGCCGCGGCGACGTCGGTTGAGATGTGTGCGGTGACGGCAATCAGCAGGCCCGACGGCACGGCGGCGAGGAATATCCAGCGTAATCGCTGGCCCCATCCTGGCGCCAGCGCTGCGGCCGCATTCTCCTCGGGCGAAGCGATCGCAACAGCCGGCGAGCGGATCAGCAAGAACCCGCAGGCCGCGATCAACACGATGAGCAGGCCGTAGCCCGACGTCCATATCAGGTTCTGCGTGCGCAGCGAGAACATCGGTTCCAGCATCACCGGATAGGACAGCAGCGCGAGAAAGCTACCGATATTGGACGATGCATAAAGGAAATACGGATCGCGGCCGTCGGGATGCCCGGTGCGCACGAACCACGCCTGCAGCATCGGATTGTTGGCAGCGAGGGCGAAGAACGGCAGGCCAATGGATACTGCGAACAAGCCCAGCAGCCAGAACGCATAGCCGCTGTCCGGCGGCTCGCCCCAGCCATTGGCGATCGCCAGCGGCAGTGTCAGCAGCGCTACCACGAGCAATACGACATGGATGACCACTGGCAGCATGCGGCTGCGCAGTTGCATCAGAAAATGCGCATAAGCGTAGCCGCCGAGCAGCAGCGACTGGAAGAAAACCATCGCCACAGACCACACCGCTGGCGAACCGCCAAGCCGCGGCAACACCATTTTGGTAAACAGCGGCTGCACCGAGAACAGCAGCAACGCGCTGACAAAGATCGCTGCCGTATAAACTGTCAGTAGAAGGCGATTGCGGGAGGCCGAGTTTGGGGCGGCGGACGGCTGCGGCGAACTCATGAACACTCCGGCTGATACGGCGGGCAACAGAATCCGCCGGTGGCCGGCGGCGCGCGACTGGAGCATAGAGTACCCATTCGGGCAATCCGGGCTCGCGATGGAACCGAAACGACGACCCATGGCCTTGTGCCGCAGGGCCGCCTCTCCGATAACAGGGGAGTTTCATGCGAGCACGATCTGGTCCGCCCCTGATCCGATCCCGATCATGCTCTAGCGACCCAAGCTGAACCGGACATGACAGACCGCCACGACGTTGTGATCATCGGCGCCGGCCATAACGGCCTCACTTGCGCAGCCTATCTCGCGATGGCGGGACTGCGCGTGAAGGTGGTGGACCGCCGCAGCGTAGTTGGTGGCGCCGCGGTAACGCAGGAGTTTCATCCCGGTTTCCGCAACTCGGTGGCGTCCTACACGGTCAGCCTGCTCAATCCTCAGATCATCGCAGACCTCGATCTGCACCGGCACGGGCTGCGTATCGTCGAGCGAAAGGCGCAGAATTTCCTGCCAGCGCCCGACGGCTCCTATTTGCTCACCGGCGAAGGGCGCACGCAGCAATCCGTCGCGACACTGAGCGCCCGTGACGCCGAGCGGATCGGCGCCTTCTCGCAGCAACTCGAAGTCATCGCCGACGTGCTGCGCACCTTCGTGCTGCGCGCACCGCCGAACGTCGTGCAGGGGTTTGGTCTCGCCACCATCTCGGAAGCAATCAATGTGCTCGGCACTGCGACCGTGCTCAACAAACTCTCGATCGAACAGCAACGCATTCTGCTCGATCTGTTCACCTGCTCGGCTGGCGAGATGCTCGACGACGTGTTCGAGCACGATCTCGTCAAGGCGCTGTTCGGCTTCGATGCCGTGGTCGGCAATTACGCGAGCCCGTACGCCACGGGTTCCGCCTATGTGATGCTGCATCATGCATTCGGCGAGGTGAACGGCAAGAAAGGCGTGTGGGGGCACGCGATCGGCGGGATGGGCGCCATCACCCAGGCCATGGCCGCGGCGGCGCGTGAACATGGCGCCGATATCACGCTCGGCAACGGCGTCCGCGAAGTGCTGGTGGAGCGCGATCGCGCCGTCGGCGTGGTGCTGGAGAATGGCGACAGCATTCGCGCAAAATATGTGATCTCCAACGTCAATCCTCAGCTGCTCTATACGCGGTTGACGCCGGCCGATGCCCTGCCGAAGGAATTCCGCGAACGGATGCAAAATTGGCGCGGCGGCTCGGGCACCTTCCGCATGAATGTGGCACTCAGCACCCTGCCCTCGTTCACGGCGCTGCCGGGCAGCGGCGATCACCTCACCGCCGGCATCATCATGGCGCCGAGCCTCGGCTATATGGAGCGCGCCTGGCTGGACGCCAAACAATCAGGCTGGAGCCAACAGCCGATCGTCGAGGTGCTGATCCCGTCGACCCTCGACGACAGCCTGGCGCCGCCCGGCCAGCATGTCGCCAGCCTTTTCTGCCAGCATGTGGCACCGGTTTTGCCGAACGGCATGGCATGGGACGACCACCGCGACACCGTGGCCAATCTGATGATCAAGACGGTGGATGACTATGCGCCCGGTTTCGCCGCCAGCGTGCTGGGCCGACAGGCGCTGTCGCCGCTGGATCTCGAGCGCGACTTTGGCCTCATCCGCGGCGACATCTTTCACGGCGCGCTCAGCCTGAACCAGTTGTTCTCGGCGCGGCCAATGCTGGGTCATGCTGACTATCGCGGGCCGCTGAAGGGCCTCTATCACTGCGGTTCCGGCGCCCATCCCGGCGGCGGCGTGACCGGCGCACCAGGCCACAACGCTGCGAAGACCGTGCTCCGGGATCACCGGGCGCTGTTTGGATAAACCTGTGGATGGGCTGTGGAAAAGCCTGTGATCAAGCAGTGGTCAAAGCCGGTATAAGCCTGTCCACAAACGCGGGAGATCAGGCGGACAGCTCGGGTATAAACCGCTGCATCAGCCGGGTATCATCGCGGGGATAAACCCTGTACGAACCGCCCGGCACCCAGTGCCTTTCCTGTTCACGACGCTTCGGACCCGCGATGACCATTCAAGGCACCAGCCGCGCCACTTTCGCCGTCGGCGATGAATTCAGCGCCAAGCGCATCGTCGATCTGCTGACCGAAAGTTTCGAAGAAGGCGAAGCTGCCATTGCGGCTTTCGAGAATCCGCAAGGCCGCTGGGACGTCACCGTGCATTTCGCCGATGCGCCGGACGAAGCGTCGATCCGCAACCTGGTCGCCCTCGCCTCGGATGACACGGTGGCCGCCAGCATCGTCTTCGATACGATCGAAGCGAAAGACTGGGTGAAAGCGAGCCTCGAAGGTCTGGTGCCGGTTCGCGCCGGACGCTTCATCGTTCATGGCAGCCACGACCGCGACAAGGTGCGCGACAATCAGCTCGGCATCGAGATCGAGGCGGCGCTGGCCTTTGGCACGGGCCATCACGGCACCACCCGCGGCTGCTTGATCTATCTCGATTACGTGCTGCGCTCAAAAGCGCCCAAGCGCATTCTTGATCTTGGCACCGGCACTGGCGTTCTCGCCATTGCAGCCGCCAAGGCCACCAAGATGCATGTGCTCGCCACCGACATCGATGCGATGTCAGTGAAGGTGGCGCATGAAAATATGCGATTGAACGGTGTCGGCAATCTGGTCGAGACCGTTTGCGCGACCGGATTCTCGTCGCCGGCGATCGCAAAGCACGCGCCGTTCGACCTGATCCTGGCCAACATCCTCGCCAATCCGCTCCGTGCCATGGCTACCGACATGGAGCGGCATATGGCCAGCAACGGCATGATCATTTTGTCCGGCCTGCTGCCGCATCAGTCGACCAGCGTGATCGCGGCCTATCGTGCACGCGGATTGGTACTGCTACGCCAACAAATCATCGAAGGCTGGAGCAGCCTTCTGATGCAGCGCGCCGGTTGAGTTCGCGACGGTCAGGATATGAGGCTTTACTTGGGGAGCGGTCGCCGCGGCGGCGCTTGATCGCTCGCCTCGACTTCTCGCAGCCGTGCCTCGACAAAGCGCCCCAACACTTGAATCAAGCCACCGCGTTGCGACACCGGGTTGCGTGAAGTTGCACCTTGCGACAGCGCTTGTGTCATCCGGGCTGACGCAGGATGGGACTGCCGTGGCGAAATCTTCTCGAACGTAAAGGCGGGCATGGTGTCTCCCCTCGTCGCTGAGTTGAAGCACAAAGACCGGGCGGTCTTTCGCGAAGGCAACACTGTGCGATGCGAAAATGTTCCGATCTCACGTTTCACTCGCCGAAAATTCAAGCATAACCTGTGCCAGATTTCCGCAACCCTGCCCTTCGATTGCCCGCGCCAGAACCCGCTCATAGGATGTCTGCACCATGTTCGAAGCCCACTTCCAGACTTTTGAGGACCCCGAGGGCGGCGTCGCGTTGACGGCGCGGCTGGCGGCATTGCGCGAGCAATTGCGCATCAACAAGCTGACAGGCTTCGTGATTCCCCGCGCCGATCAGCAGCAGAACGAATATGTCCCGGCATCCGATGAGCGGCTGGCCTGGCTGACCGGTTTCACCGGTTCGGCCGGCATGGCCGTGGTGCTGCTGCAGGATGCCGCCGTGTTCGTCGATGGCCGCTACACGGTGCAGGTCACGAAGCAGGTCGATACATCGGCCTGGCGCACCGAATCTTTGGTCGAGCCGCCGCCCGAAAGCTGGCTGACGGAGCGTTTGAAGCCCGGAGATCGCCTTGGATTTGATCCATGGCTGCACACCACGGCGGCAGCGGAGCGGCTCAAGGCCGCCTGCGCCAAAGCCGGTGCGGAGCTCGTCGCGGTGGAGACCAATCCAGTCGATGCCATCTGGCACGAGCGCCCCGCCCCGCCCATCGGCATGGTGACCGTTTATCCGATGGACCATGCCGGCGAAAGCGAGGCCGACAAACTCGCCCGGATCAGTTCAGAGATCGTCCGGCTCGGCGCCGACGCCATCGTGCTGTCCGACTCGCACGCGGTGGCTTGGGCGTTCAACATCCGCGGCGCCGATGTCTCGCATACGCCGCTACCGCTGTCTTATGCGCTGGTGCCGAAGACCGGCCGGCCTCAGGTCTTCATCGATCACCGCAAGCTGAGCAACAGTTCGCGCGACCACCTCGAAGCCTCGGCCGATGTGCGGGAGCCGGATGCACTCGCCACTGCGCTGCGCGAACTCGCGGCCGGCGGCGCGACCATTGCGCTCGACCAGGCGACGGCGGCAGATGCGCTAAGCCGGCTGATTACCGCGGCGGGCGGCAAGCCTCTGCGTGGCAGCGATCCGATCGCGCTGCTGAAAGCGGTGAAGAACCCGGTTGAGATCAAGGGCACGCAAACCGCACATCGCCGCGATGCCGTGGCGCTGGCGATGTTTCTCGCCTGGATCGATCGCGAGGCGCCGAAAGGCGGCCTTACCGAGATCGACGCCGTGGAAGCGCTGGAGACCTTTCGCCGCAACACCGGCGCATTGAAGGACGTGTCATTTCCGACCATCGCCGGCACTGGCCCCAATGGGGCCATCGTGCACTATCGCGTCACCCGCAAGAGCAACCGCCGCATCGCGCCTGGTGATCTGTTGCTGATCGACAGCGGTGCGCAGTACGAGGATGGCACCACCGACGTCACCCGGACCATCGCCATCGG
>SDZE01000632.1 GCA_004173095.1 Bradyrhizobiaceae bacterium | reverse complement strand
GTGGCGCAGCCGCCGCGCATGTTGGGCAGGATCAGGGTCGCTTCGCTCATATCGCTCTCCTTTGAATTGAATACGGAGAGAATGTGCCGTGAATCCTTTGGTTCGCGGTCACTGCGCAGTATGGTTAGCGCGAGGTTAACGCCTTGATCGCTGCGGCAGCTAGATGTTGCCACCGCGATTATAAGCGTCCACCAGCTGGTTGTAGTCGCGCAGCAGGCGACCCGGCGAGCCCTCCACCATCCACGCGCTGGACGGTGTCAGCATCATCTTCTCGCCGGTGGTGTAGGGCACCTTGTCGCGGATCCTGCGCATCAGCTGCTTGGCTGTGACCAGCAGCGACTTCGCATTGCTGGTGAACATCGATCCGACCTTGCGGTCGCCGCTATTGCCGTCCGCCGCCGCCTGCAGTGCCGTGACCGTGGCCTCATAGGCGGCGAGGGCCTTGGTGATCTCGGCGAGATCGGGCGTGTCGGCGGTCTGCGTTCGCAACACCCGCTTGGCGTCGATCATCAGTGCCTCGATATAATACTGTGCCTTGCGGCCGTCCTTGGCCTCGATGGCGGCCAGCTGCTCCGCCTTGCGCCTGTCGTTGATGCCATCGACCCCGGCGCGCAAATTCTTGTCGGCTGCGGCGAACGCATCCCACGCCGCCACCAGCTTCGGATGCAGCGCGCGGCCCTTGGCCATCTTGTCGTCCTTGTAGTTCTCCTGCGTGTAGTAGTCGTCGGCTTCCTTGGGCAGCGGCCCGAGCGTCGTCACCGCGCCGACATAGGCGGAGGCGGCCGCCTCCAGCGCCGCATCGCGCGGCTCCAGCGCGTTGGCAGCCTCGACATTCTGCTGGCAGTCCTTGGTGTCGTAGATCGTGTAGAGCCCATAGATGATGCGCTCCTTGCCGGTCGGCCCGGATTTCGGCGCCCAGCTGAAGTAGCGCGACCGCGAATCATAAGCCCGCGACGACAGCCGGTTGATGCAGCCGACATAGGCATTGAGCTTCTCGGTGGCGGTGGAGGTTTGGGCAGTGGCGGGCGCGGTGACAGCCATGGTTAAGGCTAGAAACGCACCAGCAGTAAGAGCGAATGCGCGAACAAAAATCATCTATCCAAGTCTCCAGCGCCTTTGCGGCAGCGTACTTCCAGATGGCGGCGACCATAGGTGAGGCGCATCAACGCAGCCAGCCATAGCCACGCATGGGGCCATGCCGCTATTCCCCTTGAGTGTCATGAACAATGTTGTGGGTTCAGGTACGATACCCGTTACAGAGCCAGGATGTAAAAAAGGGCGGATCGCATATGCAATCCGCCCTTCGACTTCGGTGGAATTAGGACGCTTAAAGCGCGTTGTTGCCGTCCTTCACCGCCTGCGCCTGGACATAAACCTGTTCGCCCATGTCCTTGAACTTCTGGCTCATGGTGGCCATGCCGTCCTCGATCACGCCCGTCATGCTCATGCCCATCGTCGCCTTGCCGCCGAGATTGAGCGCGGCTTTCTCATTGTCGCCGAGGGTCGCTGCGTAGTCGCGGACGTCCTGCGTGATCTTCATCGAGCAGAATTTCGGCCCGCACATCGAGCAGAAATGCGCGACCTTGTGGGCGTCCTTGGGCAGCGTCTCGTCGTGATAGGCAACCGCGGTTTCCGGATCGAGGCCGAGATTGAACTGGTCCTGCCAGCGGAAGTCGAAGCGGGCGCGGGACAGCGCATCGTCGCGCATCTGCGCGGCGGGGTGGCCCTTGGCGAGATCCGACGCATGCGCCGAGATCTTGTAGGTGATCACGCCGACTTTCACGTCGTCGCGGTTGGGCAGGCCGAGATGCTCCTTCGGCGTGACGTAGCAGAGCATCGAACAGCCGAACCAGCCGATCATGGCGGCGCCGATGCCCGAGGTGATGTGGTCGTAGCCCGGCGCGATGTCGGTGGTCAGCGGCCCGAGGGTGTAGAACGGCGCTTCGCCGCATTCCTTGAGCTGCTTGTCCATGTTGATCTTGATCTTGTGCAGCGGCACATGGCCGGGGCCCTCGATCATCACCTGGCAGCCCTTGGCCCATGCGATCTTGGTGAGTTCGCCCAGCGTCTCCAGTTCGGCGAACTGCGCGCGGTCGTTGGCATCCGCAATCGAGCCCGGACGCAAGCCGTCGCCGAGCGAGAACGACACGTCATACTTGCGCATGATGTCGCAGATCTCTTCGAAATGCGTGTAGAGGAAGCTCTCCTGGTGATGGG
>SDZE01000481.1 GCA_004173095.1 Bradyrhizobiaceae bacterium | reverse complement strand
GGTCGGATTCAGGAACGCCTTGATGTCGGCGGAGGCCTCGTTGAGCTGTGTGTCCTGATCGTAGACGTCGTTGCGAAATTGCACGACGCCGTCGCGCGACATCCAGGCCGTGAGATAGATCCAGGCCACCGGCACGCTCTTGGTCAGCTTGATGTCCTGCCGCTGATTGGTCGCGATCCCCGCATCGATCTGGGCACGGTCCCAGTTCGGCGTATCCTTCAACAGCCAGGCCGCGAGATCGCGCACGTTGTCGACGCGCACACAGCCATGGGAATCGAAGCGCAGATCATTGGCGAACAGATTGCGCTGATTGGTGTCGTGCATGTAGACGGCATAGGAATTCGGCATGTCGATCCGCAAACGACCGAGCGCGTTCCATTCGCCGGGATCCTGCCGCACGATGACATCCGGCACCTTGCCTTCGCTCCAATCCACGCTCGCGGGATCCAGCGCATTGCCGCGGCCGTCCAGCACCTGCATATGCATGCGCGCGAGATAACCCGGGTCTTTGCGCATGCGCGTCGAGATTTCATGCTTGGTGATCGACGACGGCACCGTCCAGGTCGGATTGAGATTGACGTTGTTGATCTGCGACGTGACTGTCGGTGATGGCTTCTCGCTCTTGCCGACGATGACGCGATAGCGCCGCACCACCTTGTCGCCCTCGATCGCTTCGGCATAGGCGGCGGGAATATTCACCACCACATAGCGCTCACCGAATTTGAAGCCGATCGC
This sequence comes from Bradyrhizobiaceae bacterium, assembly GCA_004173095.1. Taxonomy (GTDB): domain Bacteria; phylum Pseudomonadota; class Alphaproteobacteria; order Rhizobiales; family Xanthobacteraceae; genus Tardiphaga. The sequence goes on along the minus strand of SDZE01000481.1, from coordinate 9,411 downwards.
CTGCATCCGCTGGATCGAGGCTTCGAGTTGTTGAACCCGCTTCTCCGCCGGCACGTTGAGCGCCGCCAGCGTGCGCGGACCGACCAGACCAGTGGCCAATAGCCCGTTACGCAATTGAAAGCGCTTCACGCCGGCGATCAATTCGTCATTATACGGACCGCTGCTTTCAACCGTGAACAGATCGCCGGTGATGACGAGACGACGGCGCAGCAATTCGACATCGGGGCCTTCCAGACCAGCGGCATATTTCGCTTCCGCGGGGATCATGGGCCAGCCACCCTTGACCGCGATCGCCCGATAGCGCTTGAGCGCATCGTCCGTGCGCTGCGCCGATTGTGGATCCAGCACCGGCTCACCGGATTGCGCCAGGATGGCCGCCGAGCGCTGCTCGGGCGTCATGGTCTTGGTGTCGGTGATCGCATTCGCGCTCGGCGCGTTAGCCGGCACGGCGGTCGGCGCCTGTGCATGAGCCATAGTGCTACTCGCCGCCATGGCGCCGATGATGATGATGTACCGCAAGGTCATTGTTCAAATCCGAAGTTGCCGAAGCACCAATCAAAACATGAAAGGAAATGTTCACACTTTGATTAAGATCTGAATAAACGCGGTTACCGAAGCGTTAACGCCGCGATCGCTATGCGGGCTATTTGGCCAGGATCAACGCAGCTTGTGCCGTCATTCCCACCAGTTGCGCTGCATCATCATCGGCCGCTCCATCTGGCCGTTGCGACGGCGCATCGCGTTGCCTTGCGGGGCGCGCTCGCGCGGGAAGAACATGCTGAAGCCGTCGTCATAGCCATCACCACTCGCCACGTCGGTCATGGGCGGCGGCGTCGGCTTGCGGGTAATGAAGCCACCCTGCGGATGATTGTTGAGCACGGTGACGAATTCGGTGCGGTAATTGGTTTCGGCGCTCAGCGGCTCGTCCGAGATCACGATCGAGGAGCGCGGCAGCGCCGTCGGTCCGATCCGATCGAGCACCTCCTGCGGAATCACGATGCGGTCGAGCGCCGCTTTTGCGCTGTCGGCCTCGTCGATGGTTACGGCACTCCAGCGCAGGCCGGCGCCGTCGCGCGCCATCGCCGTGAACACGTGGGTGCCGATCGGCTTGTCGGCATCGCGGATGGTGACCGGTACTTCGATGCTGGCATCGAACACCTCGCCGCCGCCATCGGGCGCCGGCTTGTGTGTGTTGCGGCGAACGTAAAGTTTCTGCGTCGCCCGGCTGATATAGATCGACACCGGTTCGGCGGCGAGCTTGGCATCATTCGCCGCCGTCGCCGTAGCGGCCTTGCGGGCCTCGGCGGCCGTCGATGCGTCCTTTGCGGCAGCGGCAGCCTCGAGCTTCGTCTTGGCATCGGCGGTCGCTGCATCGAGCCGGGTCGCAAGCTCCGCGGCGTTTGCTGCCGCCTTCTGCTGCGCCACCTCGGCGCGCGCTTTGGCTTGATCGGTGCTTGCAGCAGCCAGCGCCTTGTCGGCCCTGGCAAGCTGAGCATCGGCACGCGTCTTCGCGGCTTCCAGCTTGCGCAGCGCCGCCTGCAGGGGCTTTGCTTCGCGTGCCGTCGTCGCGGCCGCCTTCTTCGCCTCGGCTGCAGCACCCGCGGCGTCCGTCGCCTCGCGCGTGGCCGTCTCGGCCCGCGTCGGCGCAGCGGCAATCACCTCGGCCTTCGGCATCAACAGAGCCGGATGCACGATATCCATGGGCGCCGCATCGATCGGCGACACGATCACCCGCATCCCGATCCGGGTCTTGTCGAACATCTTTTCGGCGAACCCATAGGGCATCCGCACGCAACCGTGGGACGCGGCATAGCCCGGCAGCGGTCCGCCATGCAGCGCGACACCGTTCCAGGTGATGCGCTGCATGTTCGGCATCGCCGCGTCGTCATACATGTTGGACCGATGATCCTTGTTCTTCTCGAGGATCGCGAATACGCCGGACGGCGTCTCGCGCCCGCCGACCCCGGTCGATACCGGCGCGCGGGCGATCCAGCCATCGGCATCGTAGAATGTGACCTGCTGGCTCTTAATCGACACGATGGCCATGATCGGCTCGCCGGCTTGGCGTGGCGCCACCGCTTCGACAATTTTGGCGGGCCGCGCCTGCTTGGCAGCGATTGCGGCGACGGGCATCGCCACCACGACGAGCGCTGCGGCTGCGGACATCAACAGGCAGCGTGCTGCCACCGTGGATCGCGCCATCGCCCATCGAATTGTCATGCATTGCCCCGAATCAAATGCTTGGCCGGCCGCCAATCTCGCGCATGTTTCTTGCGATTTGATCAATCCGCGCGCCGCCACCCGGGTCAGGCTCGCCAAATCATCTGCGAGCGGAGTTCATATCGCACCGAAGGCGCCGGAGAAAGGTGGCCTGCTGCCACACCCGGCATTTGATCGTGCTGCAGGCGTTGAAGCCATGTGGCGGGCCGAATGCGCACACCCGGCCCGCGTCATGGTCACTGCATGCTCACCAGCGTCATGTCCAGGAACCAGGACTGCGGCGAGACAAAGCCTTTCACATTCTTCGTCATGGCGCGTGGATTGAGATCGTGGACGATAAAGAGCCACGGCGGATTATCGACGAGCCGCTCATGCGCCTTGCGGGTCGCATCCGCGATGAGTTTGGGATCGACGGCCTCCGCCAGCGTCTTCAGGGATTCCTCAAAAATGTCGTCCTTCCACTGCTCGAAATTGAAGCCGTTGGGCGAGAAATTCGCCGCTGCAAAGTAACGCGCCATGACGCCGACATCGGACGACGGCGACGAGATGTTCAGGCCCATCGCGCCCTTCAAATTCGGATTGTCCGGCGTCAGCCGCGCGGCCGTGAGCAACACGGTCCATTCGACCACGTCAAACTCGACATTGACGCCGCACGCTTCCTTCAGGTTCTGCTGCATCAGTTCGTTCATCGGCATCGGCAACATCTGGCCGGAGCCCGAGCTGGAAATCTGCACCTTGAACGACAGCGGCTTCTGCGCCGTGTAGCCGGCCTCGGCCAGCATCGCCTTGCCCTTGGCGGGATCGAATTTGTAGCGATTCGCGGGACTGCCGAAATTTGGATCGCTCGCCTTCAGCCAGCCGACCGAGGGCTCCGCGGTGCCGGACAGGAACGCCACCAGCCCTTCGCGATCGACGCAGTAGTTCAACGCCTGACGCACGCGGACATCCTTGAACGGCGAATTGGTGGCGCCGATATTGTAAAACCACGGCCAGACATGCGGATAGGAACCGGTGGTGATGGTGAAGCCCGCCGACTTCAGCGACGCGATACCGTCCGGCGGGGGCACCTCGACCCAATCCACCTGCCCCGAACGCAACGCAGCCAGCCGCGCATTCGCTTCCGGCACCGGCATCAGCACGATCTTGTCGACCTTGGCTTTCTTCGCAGCGTCCCAGTAGCCGTCGTTGCGCATCAGTTCGACACGTTCGCGCGGCACCACGCGGCTGATCTTGAAAGGTCCTGTGCCCGCAGCCGGCAATGTCGCCACCTTGCCCCAGTCCTTGCCCGCCTTCTCGAACGAGGTCGGCGACGTGAACAACAGATACACCGCCATATAGGGAAAGTAGGATGCCGGCGTGGTGGTGGTGATGGCGACGGTCGCATCGTCGATCTTCTTGTACGAGCCCATCACCGGCACGCGTGCGCGTGACATGCCGGACGCCGCCGGTTCGAATTGCGGGCTGTCATTCTTGAAATAGCGATCCAGATTCCAGATCACCGCATCGGCATTGAAGTCGCTGCCGTCGTGAAACGTCACGCCTTTGCGCAAATGGAATATCCAGGTCTTGGAATCGCCCGGCGCCTGCTCCCATTTTTCCGCCAGACCTGGACGCAGCGTGGCAAGTTGATCCGTCTTCGTCAGGTCCCATAGCACCAGCCCCTCGAAGATCGGATAGCCCATGAAGCGCATGCCCTCGAAGCCGTTATTGGGCAGGCCTGTGGCCGTGGGTATATCGGCCGCGGTCATGGCGATGCGCAGCGTGGACTCGGCGAATGCCGGTTGTGCGAGCATCACCGCTGCCAGCGCGATGATTTTTGAAGTCTTGCGAATGAACATGGCGTCTCCTGCGTTCGGGGGAAGCAGGGACAGGTGAGCAAGTTTTGGGCCAGTAGCGCGTATCGTAGCCGCGAAAGTGGGTAGTCGAGTAGACACGGGACCAGACTTATATGGAGATCCCAACTCTCCAGGTTGACTGGATTGCCGGCTTAAGCCGACCAAAGACAGCAAGCGTTGCAGCCCGTCTATTTGTCTTGCAGCAACTTGTTGTATTTGGCGACGTCGCGCAGCACCAATTGCTGCAGCACGTCGGGCGCATGTTCGTCGGCATCGGGCGCTACGGTCGAGAGATCGCGGAATCGCCGCTTCACCGGCTCGCTTTCCACTGCCACCCGCACGGCTGCGTTCAGTCTGGCAACGATATCCGGCGGCGTCCCCTTTGGCGCGAACAAACCGTTCCAGCCTTGCGCCTCGAATTCGGGCAGCCCTGCCTCTGCAGAGGTCGGCAAGTTCGGCAATGATGCGAGTCGCACCGTGGAGCCGACCACGATGCCCTTCACAAGCCTGTCGTCGATGGCTTGCGAGACCGATGCCGCGGAATCGCAGACGCCGTCGATTTGTCCGCCGATGGCATCGGTGAGCGCCGGTGCGGCACCGCGATAGCCGACCAGCGTGACGTCGATACCGGCGGCCTGCACGAAACTCTTGCAGATCAGGTAATTCGACGAGCCGACGCCGGCATGGCCGAGATTGATCTTGCCGGGATTGGCCTTGGCGTAAGCGATGAACGCCTTCAAGTCGGCGGCCGGGAAATCCTTGCGCAGCGCGACGATTCCGAAGGTTTTCGCCACCATGCCGACGGCGACGAACGAGTCGGGCGTGAACGTAAGCTTCGGATAAATCGTATAGGTCGCAGCGCTGGTGCCGGCATTGCCGATGGCGATCGTGTAGCCATCGGCCGGCGCTTTCGCCGCCCGCGCCAGCGCGGTCGATCCGCCCGCACCGGTGACATTTTCGATGATGATGGTCTGGCCAAGTGGAGCAGCCATCTGCTCGGCGACGACGCGTGCGATGACGTCGGATGTGCCGCCGGCCGCGAACGGGACGATCATGGTGATCGGGCGCGACGGATAGGTTTGCGCCTGAACTGCTCCGGTGCTCCCACACGCTATCAGGGCCAACATCGCGCCACCGATCCAACGCACCATCGCATCACTCACGCCGCACGCTCCGCATCACGCTCACTGGCCAAATCGGTGATGTCAGATTGCGGCTGCGGCTAGGAGGCCGCAAGCGATTTCTCGGCGATGGACAGCCAATCGGCCTGCGCCTTGCGGGCGAATTTCGGGGCGCGCTTCATCTGCACCACGAATTCCGCGAACACCACTTTGGCCTCGGTCGTGCGCCCCATGGCCTGGAGCAACTGGCCATAGCGCACGCTGGCTTCGGCGCCGGGTGCGTAACCCAGCAGCGCCTGGTATTCCGCGAGCGCATCGTCGCTGCGTCCGGCCTCCGCCAACGCCCGCGCATAGAGAAGATGCGCATCGGCGGATTCAAATGGCGGCCACTGCGTCTGCAATTCGTCGAGTGTCGCGATCGCGTCAAGCGGACGCCTGGCGCCGAATTGCGCTTTCGCTTTGGCGAAGACATATCGGGCCTCATGGCCGAGCGGCAGCGCGAGGATGCGCTCGTAGTGCTGGATAGCCTCTTCGAAGCGGCCGATCTCGCAGCACTCGGCGGCCAGCGCGGCGCGATTGGTGATCGTATCGGTGGCTGCAAGCTGATCGACGAGACCACGATAAGTCTTTTCAGGATCCATGCGCCTCGCGACATTGCGGCGCGCCTGCTGCGCGGTGCGACCACCAACAATTTCCGGCAGCAGTTCGACGACCACGTAAGCGACCGCGCCGGCCACAGGAATCATCAGGATGATATAGGCCCATGGCTGCATCCGGCCGGTGCGGGCAGCGTGGTAGACCAGCATGATATCGAGCAGAACAATGACCAGAGCCAGCGGCATGAGCATCCCCTCAAGCAAGCAGATGAACTCCACGTGCCAGCGTGAGGCCGGCGACGTGTCATCCTATGCCGTGGTGGACGCGGTGAGTGGGCGCTGGGTTCAAACGCGCAGTGCAGCTATGCGGCGCGCGCCAGATGGGAAGCAAGGCCGGTGAAGAGGCCGCGACCGTCGGTATTGCCCATGATGTCTTCGACGTGATTTTCCGGATGCGGCATCATGCCGAGCACGTTGCCACGCTCGCTGACGATGCCGGCGATCGAGGCCGCCGCGCCATTGATGTTGTGCAGGTCACCGACTTCGCCGGTCGGCGAGCAGTAACGATACAGCACACGGCCATCACCCTCCAGACGCTTCAGCGTGTCAGCATCCGCGGTGTAGTTGCCCTCGCCGTGGGCCACGGGCACGCGGATCACCTGCCCGGCCTTGTAACCGGCGGTGAACGGCGTGTCGGACCGCTCGACGCGCAGATGCACATCCTGGCAGATGAACTTCAGCCGCGCATTGCGCATCAGAATGCCGGGCAGCAGGCCCGACTCGCACAGGATCTGGAAACCGTTGCAGACGCCGAGCACGAGGCCGCCGTCAGCCGCAAATTTCCGCACGGCATCCATCACCGGCGAGCGCGCCGCGATGGCGCCGCAGCGCAGATAGTCGCCATAGGAAAAGCCGCCCGGCACTACAACAAGGTCGGTACCGTCAGGCAGCGCGGTGTCGGTATGCCAGACCATCTTGGCCTCGGTGCCCGAAGCAAGCTTCAGCGCCCGCGCCATGTCGCGCTCGCGATTGATACCGGGGAAAACGAGAACGGCGGATTTCATGGCGAAAGAGCTTCCTTGGATAGATGGTATTCAGCTTTGGCCCGAGCAACGCGCTTCGCACCTAGCTCCGCTTCGTAATTGGTCATTCTCGTCAGGACGAGAATTGCTTCGAGTCTGGCATCGAGACGATCCATGCCATCGGAGACTTCGCACAGCAGATCGAAAATCTGCTGGTTAGAAATCGCTGCGGTCATCGCCCTCACGCCGTGATGGTTGGTGAGTCGTTCAGCTCCAGGCGCTGCCCGATGCGTTAGAGTTGGTGGTCGTGCCTGATCAGTGTTGCGTGGATGCTCGCCAGTTCCGTGTGAATGCCGACGACTTCTTGGCGAACGGCATTCTGGGTCAGTTCGAAAGCATGCATGCGAAGGTTCATCTCGCCCATCTGACCTTTGACCTGCGAGACGTCACGCTGCAGCGTTTTCGAAACCTCGTAGATCAATTCAGCACTAACCTCGGCCATGGCTCGATCCTCAAGACACTTACCCCTGCACTTCCACCTTGTAGTTCTCGATCACGGTATTCGCGAGCAGCTTGTCGGCGGCGGCCTTCAGCGCGGCTTCGGCTTTGGCCTGGTCGGCGCCGGCGGCGAGTTCGATGTCGAACACCTTGCCCTGGCGCACCGAGGCAATGCCGTCGACGCCGAGCGACTTCAATGCACCCTCGATCGCCTTGCCCTGCGGATCGAGGATGCCGTTCTTCAATGTGACTGTGACGCGGGCTTTCACGTTATTTCCTCAGCTCTTCACCAATACCGGACCGGTGCCCATCGGGCGTTCGTTCTCTGCCAGAATGCCGAGACGCTTGGCAACCTCGGTATAGGCCTCCAGCACGCCGCCGAGATCGCGGCGGAAACGGTCCTTGTCGAGCTTCTCGTTCGACTTGATGTCCCACAGCCGGCACGAGTCCGGCGAGATCTCGTCGGCGACGATGATGCGCATCATGTCGTTCTCGAACAACCGGCCGCACTCCATCTTGAAGTCGACCAGGCGGATGCCGATGCCGAGGAAAAGCCCGGTGAGGAAGTCGTTGACGCGGATGGCGAGCGCCATGATGTCATCGATTTCCTGCGGCGTCGCCCAGCCGAACGCGGTGATGTGCTCTTCTGACACCATCGGGTCGTTGAGCTGGTCGTTCTTGTAATAGAACTCGATGATCGAGCGAGGCAGCTGGGTGCCTTCCTCGATGCCGAGGCGCTGAGACAGCGAGCCGGCGGCGACATTGCGCACGACGACCTCGAGCGGCACGATCTCGACCTCGCGGATCAACTGCTCGCGCATGTTGAGGCGGCGGATGAAATGCGTGGGCACGCCGATGTCGTTGAGATGCTGGAACAGGTATTCCGAGATTCGATTGTTGAGGACGCCCTTGCCCTCGATCACCGAATGCTTCTTCGCATTGAACGCGGTCGCGTCATCCTTGAAGTGCTGGATCAAAGTGCCGGGCTCGGGGCCTTCATACAGAACTTTGGCCTTGCCTTCATAAATGCGACGTCGACGGCTCATGGGGATGTACCGTGTGTTGTTGAAATCCATGGGATGCAGGTTGCTCCGGGTAACGGGGTCGACCCACGACGGAGCTGCCGTGAAGGCCTGGGCCTCAAACAGGAAACAGAACGAGAACCGAGCCTGCTGGCAACCTAGCCGATCCCCCCAGCCGACACAATCGACGCGGCGGAATTTGGGTGGATTTTACCCCGTCTCACTGCCGTCACAGGCGCGGCATACCTGCGACCTTGCGGCGGATTGCCGGGCCGATTCACCGCTCCTATCTAAGCCCGGAACCGGCAGTTACAATGCCGGCTCACGACACGCCAACCACGACGGGAACTCGACATGTCATCAATGGACAAGCGCGGACAGGATTTCGAGCGCAAATATGCGCTCGATGAAGAGCAGAAGTTCAAGGCGATGAACCGCCGCAACAAGCTGCTCGGCCTGTGGGCCGCCGAAAAGATGGGCCAGAGCGGTGACGATGCAGCCGCCTATGCCAAGGAAGTGGTCGCCTCGGATTTCGACGAAGCCGGCGATGACGACGTGCTGCGCAAGGTGCTCGCCGATCTGACCGCCAAGGGCGTGACCATCACCGAGCCCGAACTGCGCGCCAAGATGGATTCGCTGGTCGCCGATGCGGTGGCCCAGGTGAAAGCCGGCGTGTAAGACAGATCTCCGACAAACGCGCAGCGCTGGTCACCCGCGCTGCGCGCCTGGTTAGAGCTATTCAAGGTCCCGCTCGGTATGATTCGGCGGGACCGCCTGATACAGCGCCACTTTCCAACCTTGATTCCGGAAGTGGCGGGCATCTTGACGATCAGCAGTTTTAGCGGCTCCCCGCAAAGCCGGAGTCATGCATGGAAAACACGCCATGCACGTTGGCTGATCGGCGCAGCATTCGTGCTCGGCGACCTGATGGCAGGCGCCAGCATGGCAACGGCGCAGACACCGCTGCCCGCGGTGACCATCGAATCGTCGGCGCCCGCGCGTCGGCCGGCCCGGGCAACCACGGCGACACAGAGCCCTGCGCGCGCTGTTGCAGCCCGCCGCAACACGACCCCGCCGCCTGCGCCCCCCTCCGCCAC
>SDZE01000005.1 GCA_004173095.1 Bradyrhizobiaceae bacterium | reverse complement strand
CCCCGTCCATCCAGGACAGGACGCGCGGATAATCGGCCAGGCCTTCCTTCTCACCGAGATTGCCGCGCGCATACCACAGCGGATGATACACTGCGACATCCGCCAATGACGGAGTCTCGCCGAGCATGAACCGCTCACCGCTCGCGAGACATTGATCGACCCATGTCAGGCAGAGCCGAAATTGATCGCGCAATGACGGCAGGCGCGGACGCATCTTTGTACTGTCCCAGCCATCGAACCGTCCGGCCGTGAAGCTCGCGCGATCCGCGTGCAACTCCGGCGGAAAACGATCACCATGGAGTCCGAACACCAGGCCGAGGGACGTCGCGAACAGAGTTTGATCGGCCCAGCCGGCGATCATGTCGGCACGGCCGCGTGCGCCAGGCGGATATAGTGACGGCACGGGACAACGCCGCTCGAGCTCGGCGAGAATGAGTCGGCTATCGCAGTAGACGTCTGCGCCGATCTGCAAGACGGGAATACGGCGATAGCCGCCGGTCAGCGGCACGAGTTGCGGCTTCGGCGCCATGCGTGGCTGCTCGACCGAGCGCCAACGCAGGCCCTTCAGCCCAAAGGCCACACGGACTTTCTCGGCAAATGGCGAACGCGGATAGTGATGTAGGATAAGCTCCGGTGTCGTCACTTGCGAGACGATCCGTCAGTCAGTGCTTGGTCGCCGATGGTGCGTCCTGAATCGCCTCGAATTGAGCGAGCGGATAGGTCAGACCGTCCGGGCCGATGATCTCGATGTCCCAGCTGCCATCCTCCAACAGCTCCTTGGCTTTCTTGACAGCGCCCGCGGCATTGTCGCGGCGCAGTGAAACGGTGCCGGATGTATCGGTTCCTTTGACGAAGAAAGGCAAGTTATCCTCCTCCTGCAAATTTATCTATCCCGCGACGTCGTTGCCGCGTCGGCATACTTGATCACAAGCCACTGCGTCGCGCCAGCAACTTGAACGCGTTGGTCGCATAGCGCCTATCCCGCTAGGCATGCGCCTCGGCGGGGCGTGTCAACACATAGAAGAGCGTCGCGCCGATGGTGAGACATACCGCCATGACGACCAACACCGCCGGAAGCCCCCAATAGGCGGCGACGGGACTGGTAATCGTCTGCATCACGGCCGTGCCGAGGAAGAACGCGAGGTTGGAGGCGGACAGCGCCTTGCCGATATTCTCCGGCGCGACGGCCTGGCGAACCATCGCATAAACCAGCGGCTGCATGGAGACCAGGAAGCCGAACGTCACCAGCAGGACGGTATCGACGGTAACCGGCAGCAGCGGCATACCGAGCAACCGCGCGAGCGGGTAACCCGGTGCGCCCATTGCCATGGTGAGTAGCAGGACGGCCGCGATCAAATGCACCGTGAGCAGCAACAGGCGGCGATGGCCAATTTTGCGATCGATGATGCCGGAAACCGCCGGTGCGGCGACCAGCGCAAAGGTGAAGAGCAAGAGCACGTTGCCGGCTTCGATCCGCGATAGACCTTTGATCGTCATCAGCCACGGCCCTGCCCACAGCCCGCGCAGCACGAGTTGCATCGCCAGCGAGACGAACGCGAGAATGATGATGCCCCGCATGGCCCGCGACAGACCGAGCCTCAGCACCGAGATCATCTCAGCCCCGAGCGCACGCGCGTGACCTTCCGGACGCACGACCGGCACGATCACCGCGATTAAGCCTGCCACCACGACCGCAGCAGCTGCCGCGGTCCAGTAGCCGGCGCGCCAGCCCCATTGCTCGATGAGATAAGCCAGCGGGCTGGCCGAGAGCAGCAGTCCGGAATTTCCGAAGGACAGGATGATGCCCGACCACATGCCGAACTGCGCTGGCGCCAGGCGCTTGGCTGCCAGAGTAATCGGGCACATCAACATGCCCGACGTCGCCATGCCGATGGTCGCCTGCGCGATGAAGAACGAGAGTGCACCGGTCGAACACGCGGCGATGACTGCGCCAATGACAGTGCCGGCGAACAGCACCAGCGACACCGAGCGAATGCTGTAGCGATCCAGTGCGACGCCAATCGGGATCTGCAGGATCGCAAAGAAGAAGTGATAGGCCGAAGTCAATGCCGCCAGTGTCTGCGGGGTGACGCCGAGATCCGACGCCATCACATCGACCGCCAAAGCCGGCGTCGTGCGCAACATGTTGGACAGCACATGACCGCAGGTAAGGATCAGCAACGCGGTGATCAGCGCCGGACTAACGGATGTCTGAGCGGTTTCAGGCTTGGTGGCACGAGATTCGGCAGCGGTCATGATGACCGCTCGCCTACGCAAAATTGTTGCAGCCAGCAACCGCTACAAAAGCCGTGCCCGTCATGCATCGCCGTTGCTGCACTGCAGCTTAGGCCGCTGGGCTGATCCTGATCGGAATCGACTTGTAGGCCGGCGTACCGGACTTCGCATCGTGTTCGTCGAGCGCAACCAGCACATTCGCTTCCGGGTAGTAGGCGGCAACCGAGCCTTTCGGGATATCGTAAGCCACCGCCGTCACGCCGCGCATGACCCGCTCGACGCCGCTTTTGCCATCGAGCGTGATATCGATGACGTCGCCATGGGCAAGGCCGCGGCTGGCGAGATCGTCGGCATTCACGAACACCACGTCGCGGCGCCCGGTGATGCCGCGATAGCGGTCGTTCATGCCGTAAATGGTGGTGTTGTACTGGTCGTGACTACGGATCGTGGTGAGCGTCAGGCGATGGTCCGCCGCTCCATCCTCATAGACGCCCGGGAACAGCAGAAACTGCGCCTTGCCGCTGTCGGTCTGCCATTCGCGCTCCGAGGCCGCGTTACGCAGGCGAAAGCCACCCGGCTTCGCGATGCGTTCGTTATAATTCTTGAAGGCCGGAAACACGGCTTCGATGGCATCGCGGATCTTGCTGTAGTCGGACACCAGATCGAGCCAGTCCACCTTGGTATCAGGCAGCGTAGCGATCGCCATGTCGGCAACGATGCGAATTTCGGAGCGCAGGTGCTCCGACGCCGGCTTCAGCCCGCCGCGGGATCCATGCACCATGGACATCGAGTCTTCCACGGTGACGAGCTGCTTGCCGCTCGCCTGCACGTCGATCTCGGTGCGGCCGAGACACGGCAGAATGATCGACTCCTTGGCGATCAGCAGGTGAGAGCGATTCAGCTTGGTGGCGATATGCACGACGAGGTCAAGGCCGCGCATCGCCGGATAAGTCACCTCCGGATCCGACATCGCGACCGCGAGATTGCCACCGAGCGCAATCAGCGCCTTGGAGCTCCCATCGCGGATGGCCTTCACCGCGGCAACCGCATCGTGACCATGGGCGCGTGGCGGATCGAAGCCGAACACGCGCTTGATGCCGTCGAGCAAAGCATCGTTCGGCAATTCGGTGATCCCGACGGTGCGATCGCCCTGCACGTTGGAATGCCCGCGCAGCGGCGAGATACCCGCGCCGGGGCGGCCGAAGTTGCCGCGCAGCAGCAGCAGATTTGCAATGTACTGCACATTCGCCACGCCGTGGCGATGCTGGGTGATGCCCATGCCGTAATTGATGATCACGCTCTTGGCATTGGCATAGATGCGGCCGAGATGTTCGATCTCGGCACGCGGCAGGCCCGACGACGCTTCGATGGTTTCCCAGGACGTGGCGTCGAGATCGGCGAGCAGGCCATCGATGCCTTCGGTATGCTCGGCGATGAAAGCGCGATCGAGGACATCCGGTCCACCGGCAGCGCGGCTCTCGGCATCGAGCGCCACGACAGCCTTCATCATCCCCTTCAGCACCGCAATGTCGCCGCCGACCTTGACCTGATAATAGACCGAGGACAGCTGTGTCGCATTGCCCGTCAGCATTTCCGACGGATGCTGTGGCGAGATGAAGCGTTCGAGCCCGCGCTCGCGGAGCGGATTGAGCGAGACGATGGCAGCGCCGCGCTTGGCGCAGGCGCGCAGCGTGTTCAGCATGCGCGGATGATTGGTTCCAGGATTGTGACCAATGCAGAAAATCGCATCGGCATGATCGAAATCTTCCAACGTCACCGTGCCCTTGCCGATCCCGATCGACTTCGGCAGGCCGACGCTGGTGGCCTCGTGGCACATGTTGGAGCAATCGGGGAAGTTGTTGGTGCCGTATTCGCGCACGAACAGCTGATACAGGAACGCCGCTTCGTTCGAGCAGCGCCCGGACGTGTAGAACTCTGCCATGTTGGGATCCGGCAGAGCGCGCAGGCCGGCACCGATGCGTGCCATCGCCTCTTCCCACGACAACGCAACGAATTTGTCGCTGGCGGCATCATAGGCGACCGGATGCGTCAGACGGCCGTGATTTTCCAGCTCGTGGTCGTGCCACTCCCACAATTCGCTGACCGTATGCTCTGCGAAAAACTCCGGCGTCGTGCGTTTGGCGGTCGCTTCCCACGCCACAGCCTTGGCGCCGTTCTCGCAGAACTCGAATGACGATGTGTGCTTCGGATCGGGCCAGGCGCAGCCCGGGCAATCGAATCCCGCCGGCTGGTTCATGGTCAGCAGGCCGCGGGTTTCATCGACGACGGCGAGCTGACTCCGCACGGCATCGGCGACCGCCTTCAGCGCACCCCAACCGCCGGCTGCACCTTGATAATCGCCGACGCCTTCGACCTTCTTTCGCACCACATCGGTCATCGCAGATACAATCCTCGTCAATTCCTGGGGCCACGAGGCCAAAACATTCCATCTCGTAGCACTAAACGCTGCACTGCAGCGAATTGCGTGTTCAACTTTGATTGACCGATACCGTGTCTGTATCGGACGATAGAAACCTCGAAACGTACGTCTCGTGCCTATCGCCCGATTGGCTTTTTGAATGGAGTTCGGATGTCCTCGTCGCTGTTCACCCCGCTGCAGGTTGGCCCTTTCACGCTGAGCCACCGCGTCGCCATGGCGCCACTGACGCGCATGCGCGCCGAGAAGTCCACGCTCGCCGCGCGCAAACTCAATGTCGAATATTACGCCCAACGCGCCAGCGAGGGCGGGCTGATCATTGCAGAAGCCTCGCAGGTGATGCCGGAAGGACAAGGAAGCCCCAACACGCCCGGCATCTATTCCAAAGAACAGGTCGCCCGCTGGAAGGACGTGGTCGATGCCGTGCATGCCAAAGGCGGCATCATCTTCCTCCAGCTCTGGCACGTCGGCCGCGTGTCCCATTCATCACTGCAGCCGGACGGGAAGCTGCCGGTGTCTGCGTCCGCAATCGCCATCGACGGCACCACGCGCATCGCATCCGGCGAGACCGTGCCCTATGAAACGCCTCGCGCGCTCGCGACCGATGAGATCCCCGGCATCATCGAGGCTTACCGGCAGGCGACGCGTAACGCGCGCGAGGCTGGCTTCGACGGCGTCGAGGTTCATGGCGCGAACGGCTATCTGCTCGAACAATTCCTGCAGACCCGCAGCAACCATCGCACCGATCAGTATGGCGGCTCGATCGAGAATCGTGCGCGCTTGCTGCTCGAAGTAACCAAGGCTGTCATCGACAGCTGGAGCGCCGATCGCGTGGCCGTTCGCTTGTCGCCGTTTGGCGTCTCCAATGATTCCGGCGAAGCCGATCCGATGCCGCTCTACAGTTATGTGATCGGCGAACTGGACAAGCTCGGCCTCGCCTATTTGCACTTCGTCGAGCCGCGCAGCAGTGGCGTCGGTCGCGCCGAGGTGTTCCATGAGAATGTCCCGAAGGCCTATGAGCTTTTCCGTCCGCTTTGGAAGGGCGTGCTGGTGACGGCCGGCGGCTTCGACGGCGCCTCTGCCGAGGAAGCTGTTGCTTCGGGCAATGTCGACATCATCGCTTTCGGGAGGCCGTTCATCGCCAATCCGGATTTGCCGGAACGCATCAAGCTGAAAGTACCGTTCACGCCCTATAACCGGGCCACATTCTATGGCGGCGAGGAGAAGGGCTACACGGACTATCCGTTCCACACAGGTGCCTGAATTTGACGCGCGATGCGCGCCGGATGCGCAGGGCGACGGCTTCCCAAGCCGTCGTCCTGTGATAATTTGCAAGCATGAACGTTCAGTCCAAGATCGCCATCAAGCACTCCACCTGCCCGCATGACTGCCCGTCAGCTTGCGGGCTCGACATCGAGGTGATCGACGGCCAGTCGATCGGCCGGGTGCGCGGCTCCAAGCAGCAGACCTACACCGCCGGAGTCGTCTGCGCGAAGGTCGCGCGCTACGCCGAGCGCATCCATCATCCCGATCGGCTGATGCACCCGATGCGCCGCACCGGGCCAAAGGGCTCCGGACAGTTTGCGCGCATCAGCTGGGACGAGGCGCTCGACGAAATCGCCGCGAAGTTCAACAACGCGGAACGCGACTTCGGCGCGGAATCTGTCTGGCCGTATTATTATGCCGGAACCATGGGCCTGGTGATGCGCGACGGCATCAACCGTCTCGCCCACGAGAAGAAGTATTCGCGCTTCTACGGCACGATCTGCGCCACCGTTGCCTGGACCGGTTTTGCCGCCGGCACCGGCAAGGTCGCCGGTGTTGATCCGCGCGAGATGGTGAAGTCAGACCTGATCGTGATCTGGGGGACCAATCCGGTCTCCACCCAGGTCAATGTCATGACCCACGCGACCAAAGCCCGCAAGGAACGCGGCGCCAAGATCGCCGCCATCGACATCTATGACAACGACACCATGAAGCAGGCGGACATCAAGATCCTGCTGCGCCCTGGCACCGATGGCGCTTTCGCTTGCGGCGTGATGCATGTGCTATTCCGCGACGGTTTTGCCGACCGCGATTATCTCGCAAGATACACCGACGCTTCGCCGGAACTGGAAGCGCATCTCGCCACGCGCACGCCGGAATGGGCGTCATCCATCTGCGGCGTGCCGGTCGCCGAGATCGAAGCCTTCGCGCATCTGGTCGGCACGACGCCGCGCAGCTTTTTCCGCCTCGGCTATGGCTTCACTCGCAGCCGTAACGGCGCGACGCAGATGCATGCAGCACTTTGCGTGCCCACCGTCACCGGCGCATGGCAACACGAAGGCGGCGGCGCCTTCTTCAACAATGCGGCGATCTGGAAATTCGACAAGACTCTGATCGAAGGGCTCGACCTGCTCGATCCCGCGACACGCCGGCTCGATCAGTCGAAAATCGGACGCATTCTCACCGGCGACGCCGAGGCGCTGCAGAACGGCCCACCGGTGAAGGCCATGCTGATCCAGAACACCAATCCGATCACCGTCGCGCCGGAACAGGCGCTGGTGCGGCAGGGTTTTGCCCGCGACGATCTTTTCGTGGCGGTGCATGAGCAGTTCATGACCGAGACGGCGATGATGGCCGATCTCGTGCTGCCGGCCACCATGTTCATGGAGCATGACGATCTCTATTACGGCGGTGGCCATCAGCACATCTCTGTGGGAGCCAAATTGATCGACGCGCCGGAAGAGTGTCGTTCGAATCACGAGGTGCTGCAGGGCATCGCGACGCGTCTCGGCGCGACGCATCGCGGCTTCGGCATGACACCGCGCGCCATCATCGACGAGACGCTGAAGAGCAGCGGCCGCGGCACCGTCGATGAACTCGAAGCCGATCTGTGGCGCGACATTCAGCCGGACTATCGCGCGTCGCATTATCTCGACGGTTTCGCCCACGCGGACGGCAAGTTTCATTTCAAGGCGGACTGGTCGGCGGTGCCGATCGCCAATGCCGGCCTGATGGGAGACTGGGCCGGAATGCCGGGCTTCCCCGACCATTGGGCGGTCACCGAGGCGGCGGATGCCACGCATCCGTTCCGGCTGGCCACGAGTCCCTCGCGCAGCTTCCTCAATACGAGTTTCAACGAGACGCCGTCATCCCAGGCCCGCGAAGGCGCGCCCACGGTGATGATTCATCCCGTCGATGCCGCCGAACATGGCATCGCGGATGGCGACGCCGTGACGCTCGGCAATCCACGCGGCGAAACCACGCTGACCGCGCGCGTTTTCGACGGTGTCCGTCGCGGCGTGTTGATCGCGGAATCGATTCACCCGAACAAATCCCATATCGGCGGGCGGGGCATCAACATGCTCACCGGCGGCGAAGCCATTGCCCCCTACGGCGGCGCGCCGTTTCACGACAACAAGGTGTGGGTGAGGAAGGCGTGACGCTTCTCCCCGCGAGCGGGGAGAAGTTCAACATTCACCGCGCATCTTCCAGGATCATGTCCGACGCTTTTTCCGCGATCATGATCACCGGCGCGTTGGTGTTGCCCGACATCAAATCGGGCATGATCGACGCATCGATGACACGCAGCCCTTCGATGCCCCGCACGCGCAGCCGCTGATCCACCACCGCGCGTGCGTCGCTGCCCATCCGGCAGGTCGAGGTCGGATGATAGACGGTGCTGCCGCGCTCGCGGCAGTAAGCCAGCCACTGCTCGTCGCTGACGATGCCCGGACCAGGTTCGACCTCCTTGGCGATGAACGGCTTCATCGCCGGCGCATTCAGAATGTTGCGCAGGATCTTCAGCCCTTCGACATTGGCCGTGCGGTCCGTCTCCGTCGCCAGATAATTGATGCGGATCGCCGGCGGCACCGACGGATCGGCACTCTTGATGCGCAGCGAGCCACGGCTTTCCGGTCGCAACTGACACACCGAAGCCGAGAAGCCGGAGAACGGATGCAGCTTTTCGCCCATCTTGTCGGTGGAGAACGGCAGGAAGTGGATCTGGATATCCGGCGACGCCATCCGCGGATCGGTCTTGAAGAATGCACCGGTGGTGCCGGCCGCATAAGTCAGCGGCCCGGTGCGGAACGCCGCATAGCGCATGCCCATCATCATTCTGCGGCCGGGATGATTGACGAAATCGTTGAGCGTGATCTTTTGCGTGCACTCCATCACCATGCGGACCTGCAAGTGATCCTGCAAATCGCTGCCGACACCGGGCGCATCGAGCACCACGTCGATGCCATGCTCTTTCAATAGATCAGCGGGACCGACGCCCGACAGTTGCAACAGCTGCGGCGAGTTGTAAGCACCGCTGCAGACCAGCACCTCGCGCCGCGCCATCGCGATACGAACGGCAGTGCGTTGCTTGAATTCGACGCCGATCGCGCGCTTGCCTTCAAACAGCAGGCGCTGTGCCGGCGCTTCGGTTTCGACGCGCAGATTGCCATGCCCGTTTTTCAGAGCCGGCCGCAAATAGGCGCGCGCCGTGGAGGCGCGGCGGCCGCCGAGCGTCGTGGTCTGAAACCAGCCCGCGCCTTCCTGCGTCGCGCCATTGAAATCCTTGTTGACGGGAATGCCGGTCTGCGCCGACGCGGCGATGAAGGCCTCCGACAGCGGATCGGGGCAGCGCGAATCGGTCACCGGCAGCGGGCCACCGACGCCATGATACGCGTCCGATCCACGCTCCTGGTTCTCGGCCTTCTTGAAGTAGGGCAACACATCGTCATAGCCCCAGCCGGTGTTGCCGAGTTGGCGCCAGCGGTCGTAATCCTCGTGCTGGCCGCGCACATAGAGCAATCCGTTGATCGAGCTGGAGCCGCCGAGCACCTTGCCGCGCGGCTGGAACACCTTGCGGTTGTTGAGGCCGGGTTCGGGCTCGGTCTCATACATCCAGTTGACGGATTTTTCCTTGAACAGCTTGCCGTAGCCGAGCGGAACGTGAATCCAGATATTGCGATCCCGCGGTCCGGCTTCGAGCAGCAGCACCGAATATTTGCCCGATGCAGACAACCGATTGGCGAGCACGCACCCGGCCGAGCCGGCACCCACGATGACGTAATCGGCCTCGATGGCATCTGACGGCGCCCGCGCTGCCGGATTTCTAACGCTCATGTTTCCCCCGAATGGTTTTCAACGAGTGAAAACAGAAACGGCGGGGATGTAAATGGCTGCGCCCGGAAGCATGGCGGGCATGCGTTGGTCCTTTTCACCCGCAAGCGGGGAGAAGGTGAAGGAAGCCTCAGCGATAGCGCGAGATCGCCAGCGCGCTGACATCGAGATCCGGTGTCTTGCCGGAGATCTGATCGGACACGACGCGCGCGGTGCCGCAGGCCATCGTCCAGCCCAGCGTGCCGTGGCCCGTGTTGAGATGCAGATTACCGACCTTCGTCGGCCCGACGATGGGCGGCCCATCCGGCGTCATCGGACGCAGACCGCTCCAGAACGTCGATTGCGCGAGATCGCCCGCGGTCGGGAACAGATCCGTCA
>SDZE01000044.1 GCA_004173095.1 Bradyrhizobiaceae bacterium | reverse complement strand
CCGGCGCTGGCCGCCGGCTGCACCGTGGTGCTGAAGCCCGCCAACGAGACGCCGCTGTCGGCGCTGGTGCTGGCCGAACTCGGCGAACGCGCGGGGCTTCCGAAAGGCGTGCTCAACATCATCACCGGGGATGCCTCGGCGATCGGCCTGGTGCTGTGCGAGCACCCGGCGGTGCGCTTCGTCGGCTTCACCGGCTCCACCAATGTTGGCAAGATCCTCTACAAGCAGGCTTCTGTCGGCGTGAAGAAGCTCGGCCTCGAACTCGGCGGCAACGCGCCCTTCATCGTCTTCGACGATGCCGATATCGATGCCGCCGTGGACGGCGCCATCGTCTCGAAATATCGCAACATGGGCCAGACCTGCGTCTGCGCCAACCGGCTCTATGCGCAGGATAGTATCTATGACCAGTTCGTCGAGAAGCTGTCGAAGAAAGTCGCGGCGATGAAGGTCGGCGACGGCACTGAGCAGGGCGTGACGCAAGGCCCGCTCATCAACGACAAGGCGGTCGAGAAAGTCGAGCGCCACATCGCAGATGCGGTGAAGGGCGGCGCCAGGGTCGTCACCGGCGGCAAGCGCCATGCGCTGGGCGGCACCTTTTTCGAGCCGACGGTGCTGGCCGATGTGAAGCGCGATGCGCTGGTGTCGCAGGAAGAAACCTTCGGCCCGCTGGCACCGGTCTTCCGCTTCAAGGACGAGGCCGATGTCATCGCCATGTGCAACGCCTCGCCGTTCGGTCTGGCGTCGTATTTCTACTCCCGCGATCTCGGCCGCGTCTGGCGTGTGGCAGAAGCGCTGGAGTCGGGCATGGTCGGCGTCAATACAGGCCTGATCACCACGGAAGTCGCACCGTTCGGCGGCGTCAAGGAATCAGGTCTGGGCCGCGAAGGCTCGCATCACGGCATGGATGAATATGTCGAGATCAAATACATCATGATGAGCGGGATCTGAGGCCCCGGCGTCGTCCCTGCCTGGCGGGGACGACGCAAAGCGATGCCGCGGTTATTTGATGACCAGTTCCTCACCCGTCAGTTTTCGATACGCATCCAGATAGCGCTTGCTGGTGGCGTCGATCACGGCGGCGGGCAGTGGCGGCGGCGGGGCTTCGCCGTTCCAGCGGCCGGCCTTGCGCTCGCCGTCGAGATAGTCGCGCAGCGGCTGCTTGTCGAAGCTCGGTTGGGGCTTGCCCGGCTCGTAAGCGTCGGCGGCCCAGAAGCGGGAACTGTCGGGCGTCATCACCTCGTCGATCAGGATGATGCGGCCGTCGGCCTCGCGACCGAACTCGAATTTGGTGTCGGCGATGATGATGCCGGCCTCGCGTGCGATCGTCTCGCCCTGCGTGTAGACGGCGCGGGTCATGCTCTCCAGCGTGAAGGTGTCTTCCTCGCCGATGATCTCGCGCATGCGGGCGATGGTGATATTCTCGTCATGGCCGGTCTCGGCCTTGGTGGCCGGGCTGAACACCGCCTCTTCGAATTTCTGGCTCTCCAGCAGCCCTGATCCGAGCGCTTCGCCCGCCAGCGTGCCCGACGCCGCATATTCCTTCCACGCCGAGCCGGAGATGTAGCCGCGGATCACACATTCAATCGGGAATACAGTCGTGCGCCGGCACAGCATGGCGCGGCCGGCCAGGGCGGCGCGATGACCGTTCAATTCCGGCACCGCGGCGATGATCTCATCGGCATCGGCGGAGATCATATGATGCGGCACCACGCCACCGAGCTGGTTGAACCACCACGCCGAGATCTGCGTCAGCACCGCGCCCTTCATCGGGATGGTTTCGTTCATCACCACATCGAACGCGCTGATGCGGTCGGTGGTCAGCAACAGCACGCGGTCATCGCCGACGGCATAAATATCGCGCACCTTGCCGCGGCCGAGTTTTGGAAGCGGCAGGTCGCTGGTGGACATGGTGGTCATGAAAGCACTTTCTTATTGAAACTCTGGTTTTGCAGCCGTCATTGCGAGGAGCCCTTGCGACGAAGCAATCCAGTCCTTGCTGGTGGCTTCTGGATTGCTTCGTCGCAAGGGCTCCTCGCAATGACGGCGTTATGACCTATTCCGGCAGCGGGATGAACTCGTGCTCGTCAGGCACATGGGCGAAGCGGCCAGTCTTCCAGTCCTGCTTGGCCTGTTCGATGCGCTCCTTGCTGGACGACACGAAATTCCACCACAGATGCCGGGGGCCTTCCAGCGCATCACCGCCGAGAAACATCATGCGGGTATCGCG
>SDZE01000215.1 GCA_004173095.1 Bradyrhizobiaceae bacterium | reverse complement strand
GCGCTGTTCACCGTCAGCGGCGGCATCTATCTGCAGGGCAACCTGCATGACAGCGTCTTCACCAACACCGCTCTGCTCGGCTTCGGCACGCTGATGGCCAGCGTGGTTGGCACCACCGGCGCGTCGATGATCCTGATCCGCCCGTTGCTGCGCGCCAATGACGACCGGCGTTACAACGTCCATGTCGTCATCTTCTTCATTTTCCTGGTGTCCAACATCGGCGGCTCGCTGTCGCCGCTCGGCGACCCGCCGCTGTTTCTCGGCTTCCTGCGCGGCGTCGATTTCTTCTGGACCACGAAGCACATCTTCCCGGACACGTTGCTGGTGGCCGGCATCGTGCTGGCGATTTTCATGCTGCTCGACATCTATCTGCACCGCCGCGAGAGCAAGATGCCGCTGCCGGACCCGACGCCGGATTCGCCGCTGCACCTGCACGGCAAGGTCAATCTTCTGTTGCTGCTGGTGATCATCGCCGCGATCCTGATGAGCGGCAGCTGGAAGCCCGGCATTTCCTTCACCGTGCTCGGCACGCCGGTCGAACTGCAGAACCTGCTGCGGGATGTGGTCCTGGTGATCGTGACATTTGCCTCGCTGGCGCTGACAAAATCCGAGCATCGCAAGGCCAACGACTTCAAATGGGGCCCGATCGAGGAGGTCGCGATCCTGTTCGCCGGCATCTTCATCTGCATCGTGCCTGTCATGGCGATGCTGCAAGCCGGCGCCAACGGACCGTTCGCTCCGCTGGTGGCACTCGTCAGCCATGCCGACGGCTCGCCGAACAACGTCGCCTATTTCTGGCTGACCGGCGCCCTGTCGTCATTCCTGGACAACGCTCCGACCTATCTCGTCTTCTTCGAACTGGCCGGTGGCGATGCCAAGACGCTGATGACGTCGGGCGCGGCGACGCTGGCAGCGATTTCCGCGGGCGCCGTGTTCATGGGTGCCAACACCTATATCGGCAATGCGCCGAATTTCATGGTCTACGCCATCGCCCGCGACGCCGGCGTCAAGATGCCGAGTTTCTTCGCCTATATGCTGTGGTCGGTGGCGGTGCTGGTCCCGGTGTTTCTGCTCGCCACCTGGGTGTTCTTCATCTGAGCCCAAATGTGAGCCCAAATCTAAGCCCTTGGCATGGTTACGCCATGTTTACCATAACCGCCTAGCATCGCGCCTAAGCCGGGATCAGCGCATTCCGGCTGTTGGGTAAGGGTTGCGGAGCTTGGCGTTGCGTCACAATCGGAACTTCTCGCGCCTGCCGCTGATAGCCGTGAGCCTCGCCACCATCGTGGCGTGGACGCCGCAGATCGCATCCGCTCAGGGATTTTTCGATTTCCTGTTCAATGGCGGCCAACCGCAGAAACAGCAGCCGCAGCGCCGCGGCAGCCCTCCACCGCAGAACGACTTCTTTTCCGATCCGTTCGGCCTCAACACGCCAGCCGAAGCCCCGCCGCCCCAGCGCAGTGCGAATTCCGGCGGATATGGCCCGGCCTTCTGCGTCCGCACCTGCGATGGCAAGTATTTCCCGCTCGGCCGCGGTGGCGCCAGCCCGGCGCAGATGTGTCAGGCGTTCTGCCCGGCTTCGCCGACCAAGGTGGTGTTCGGCAGCAGCATCGATTCCGCATCGTCATCGACCGGCGAGCGCTACGCTGACCTGCCGAATGCCTTCGCCTACCGCAAGGCACTGAAGGCCGACTGCACCTGCAACGGCCGCGATCCCGCCGGCCTGGCACCGATCGACCTCGCGCTCGACACGTCGCTGCGTCCCGGAGATGTCGTCGCCACCACCAATGGCCTCGTGGCTTTCTCCGGAGTGCGTACCGGCAACAATCAGGCTCCTGAATTCACGCCGGTGTCATCCTATCCAGGCCTGACGTCCGATGTGCGGGCCCGGCTCGGCGAGATGAAGGTCGCGCCCGTTTCGGCCGAGATGATCACCGACGAGGCGCCGATGGCGGACACCCCGCGTGAAATCGCGCCCCTGCCGGCGACAACGATCGCGCCGAAGCGAGCGCCGGCCCCCACCGCCAAACGCGCCGAGGCGAATTGACGGGACGCGCCCTCATCGACCGATGATGACGCCCACCACATTCGTGGCCGACATATATTTCTGCTCGATCTCCGCGCGCGCCGCGGCGCGGTTTTCCGGTGTCAGCAGGCCGCGTTTCTCGGCGAGAATCATCCAGCAATAGCCCCACCAGTCGGTGAGCATGCCGTCGTCGCCAAGCAGATCGTAGCCCTGCTGTTCGGCAAAGATGCGCGCATGCCCTTCATCGAGTTGGTCGAGCCAGGCGTGATCGTCGAGCGAGAACAGGTCGTCGCTGATATCGTCGGTTGTGTAGCCCCACACCGACAGACATACCGTGTTGAATTCGCGGTCGATCTGATCGTCATCGACGGGATATCGATGTGCGTTGAGGCGCAAGCGGGTCAGCGATCGCGCAAAGTCGGCGATCCGGGTCAGCGCAAACTGATCATAGGCAATGCTGGACATGGTGGGCCTTGCAAACGATGGAGACACTTCGAATCGGAAGCCTACATCAAGCGCTTGCAAATTTGTTCTTTATTTGTTCTAGCTGCTTAATGCTTCGTTGTCATCTCGACAGGGTCGAGAGGACGACCGATGCCCGGATCACTGTCTGACATCGTCGAGGCCCACCGGCGTTCACAGCGACACGCTTGATTGCGATCTGTCTGGATTGTTTTGCGGCCGGAGGCTATGGCTGCCGGCGCCCGCCGAGACGACACGACCCGCGTCCGGATCTTCCGCCATGATCTGCCCAAAAGCGCGGCATAACCATAACAAAACCTCCTCACCCCGATGGGTTTCCGACCACGTATGAATGGGCGTATGCTTTCCTGCCGCGCCATAGATCAGGATGACCAGTTTGTCAGACCCGTCCACGCCAGCACAATTTCAGCCCCTGAATGCACCGATCGACGAGCTTCTCCTGGCGGAGATCAAAAGTGCCATTCTTGTCAAGCTGACGCTCGGCATCGGCAAGGAGCCGTCCTTCGCCACAAAGCACGACTGGTACAAGGCTGCCGCGCTGACGCTGCGCGACCGGGTCGTGCATCGCTGGCTGTTGTCCGAGAAGGAGAGCTACGATGGTGGGCGTAAGCGCGTCTATTACCTCTCGCTCGAATTCCTGATCGGTCGCCTGTTCACCGACGCGTTGAACAATATGGGCCTGCTGCCGGTGTTTCGCGCCGCGCTGGAAGATCTCGGCGTCGGGCTGGACGAACTGCGGAAATGCGAGCCCGATGCGGCGCTCGGCAATGGCGGTCTCGGGCGCCTCGCAGCCTGCTTCATGGAAAGCATGTCGACGCTGGCCATCCCCGCTTACGGCTACGGCATTCGTTACGATTTCGGCCTGTTCAAGCAGATCATCTCGAAAGGCTGGCAGAAGGAATATCCAGACGAGTGGCTGGGCTTCGGCAATCCGTGGGAGCTGCCGCGGCCGGAGGTGGTCTATCACATCCACTTCGGCGGCCATGTCGAACTGGTCGATGATGGCAAGGGCCATCAGCGCAGCGTCTGGCATCCCGGCGAGACCGTGGAAGCCGTCGCCTATGATACCCCGATCGTCGGCTGGCGCGGCCAGCATGTGAATGCGCTGCGGCTGTGGTCGGCGCGGGCGCCCGATCCGCTGCGGCTCGACGTGTTCAACTCCGGCGACTATGTCAGCGCCAGCGCCGAACAGTCGCGCGCCGAGGCGATCTGCAAGTTCTTGTATCCGAACGACGAAAGCGCCGCCGGCCGCGAGTTGCGGCTGCGCCAGGAATATTTCTTCGTCTCCGCCTCGCTGCAGGATCTCGTCAAGCGGCACATGGAATCCGAAGGCAATCTGCGCGGCCTCGCCAACAAGGCGGCGGTGCAGATGAACGATACGCATCCGAGCCTGGCGATCGCCGAGCTGATGCGCATCCTGATTGATGTCCACAACGTTCGCTGGGATTCTGCCTGGCAGATCACCAACGCGACGCTGTCCTACACCAATCACACTTTGCTGCCGGAGGCGCTCGAGACCTGGCCGGTGGAGCTGATGGAGCGGTTGTTGCCGCGCCATCTCGAAATCATCTACCGCATCAATGTCGCGCATCTCGACCGGGCCGATGCCCTCCGTCCTGACGACACCGAATATCGCGCCTCGGTGTCGATCATCGACGAGGGCGCCGGCCGACGCGTGCGGATGGGCAATCTCGCTTTCATTGGTTCGCATCGCATCAACGGCGTCTCCGCCATGCATTCGGAGCTGATGAAGGAGACCGTGTTTCGCGATCTCAACCAGCTTTATCCCGGCCGCATCACCAACAAGACCAATGGCATCACATTCCGCCGCTGGTTGACGTTGGCCAATCCGAAGTTGACGGATCTGCTGCGTGCCACCTGCGGCGAAGCGGTGCTGGACGATCCCACCCGCCTGATCAAGCTCGAAGCCTATGCGGGCGACGCGGCGTTCCAGCAGGCCTTCCGCGCGGTCAAGCATCACAACAAGCTCGCGCTGTCACGGGTGATCGGGGAGAAGCTCGGCGTCCAGGCCGATCCCTCGGCGCTGTTCGACGTGCAGATCAAGCGCATCCACGAATACAAGCGACAACTGCTCAACATCGTCGAGACCGTCGCGCTGTATCAGGCGATCAAGGACGAGCCGAACAAGGATTGGGTGCCGCGCGTCAAGATTTTCGCCGGCAAGGCCGCGGCTAGCTATCGCTATGCCAAGCTGATCATCAAGCTGATCAACGACGTCGCGATGATGGTGAACGAAGACGACACCATCCAGGGCAAATTGAAGGTCGCCTTCCTGCCCGACTACAATGTCAGCCTCGCCGAGATCATCATTCCCGCAGCGGATCTGTCCGAACAGATTTCGACCGCCGGCATGGAGGCCTCGGGCACCGGCAACATGAAGCTGTCGTTGAACGGTGCGCTGACCATCGGCACGCTGGACGGCGCCAATATCGAGATCCGCGACAATGTCGGGCCGGAGAATATCGCGATCTTCGGCATGACTGCGGCCGAGGTGGTCGAGCGCCGCGATCGCGGCCTCGATGCGTCCGACGTGATCAACAAGTCGCCCAATCTGAGCCGTGCCATCCATGCCATCGAGAGCGGCTTCTTCTCGCCGGACGATCCCGGCCGTTTTGCCGGCATCGGCCACGCGCTGCGTCATCTCGATCACTACATGGTCTCCGCCGATTTTGACTCCTATTACGCGGCACAGCGCGACATCGATGCGCGCTGGCAGGCCGGCTCGGCCTGGAGCCGTGCGGCCATTCTGAATACGGCCCGGATGGGCTGGTTCTCCTCGGATCGCACCATTCGCGAATATGCCGAAGACATCTGGCACGTGCCGGTGGCCAACCAGTTGCCGACGACATTCGTGTCGCAGATCCGCAAGGCGACGTGATCGCGCAATAGCTGTGCGTTACACGTCCGATGGCGCTGCGATCGGAATAGTCAGCGTGACGCATAGTCCATTCGGCGAGGCCGATCGCAGCGCCAGATTGCCGCCATAGAGCTCGGCGAGTTCGCTGGTGATCGAGAGGCCAAAGCCAAAGCCCGGCGCAGTCTCGTCAAGGCGCTCGCCGGGGCGTTGCACCTGCACCATCTGCTCCGGCAACAGGCCTGGTCCGTCATCGGTGATCACCAGAGCGACCATACGCTGGTCGTTCGTCATCGCCGTGATCGACACGCGGTTGCGCGCCCATTTGTAAGCGTTTTCCAAAAGGTTGCCGAGCATCTCGTCGAGATCCTGCGCCTCGCAAGCCACCGTCAATGCCGGAGGCACATCGATCACAAACCTAATGGCCTTGTCGCCGTGGATCTTGCCGAGGACATCGCCGAGATCCTGCACGCGCGGGGCAACGACAGTCCGTGCGCGCACGGGCCCGTTGAGCGCGGCGGTGCGGGCGCGCCCGAGATGATGCCTGATCCGCCGCTCCATCTGCATCACGAGCGGATGCAACAGCGCCGGATCGCGGCCGCCATTCGCGGAAATCGCAAGTCCCAAGGTTGCCAGCGGCGTTTTCAGCCCATGAGCGAGATTGGCGACATGGCGGCGCGCACGCTCGAGATTGTCGTCGTTCTGCTGCAGAAGGCCATTGAGTTCGCTGACCAGCGGTTCGATCTCCGCGGGCTGTTTCGCGGGCACGCGGTGGATCGTCCCGTTGCGAACGTCAGCCACAGATCTTCGTAGCCGATCGAGCGGCCGCAGGCCCAGCCTGACCTGCAGCATGATCGCCAGAACCAATGCAACTCCAAGCACCGTCAACGACAGCGCCAGCGTGGTCATCGCCTCGCGCAAAGGCCCCCACACGGCAGCGCGCGGTGCCGAGACGACAATGGCGACAGGCACGCCGGCGACATCGGCCTGCTTGATTCGATAATGCAGATATTCTTCGCCAGGTCCGGCGCCATCGGCAGGCCGCGGGTGACTATCTCTGTCGGCTCGTTCGTCGCTATCGTTCTTGCGTCCCTTTTTTGCAGGCGGCGGTGGCGGCCCGTCGCGCACGGTCCGAGCGGCATCGCTGATATCGGCCCCCTCCAGCGAGGCGGAGCGCAGTACGTTGTTCGGACCCGTGATCTGCCAATACCAACCGCGGCGGACGCGCTCGAACGGCGGCCCGTCGGCATTGCCCGCGAGGCTCAACAAACCCGCGGGGTTGGCCCGCAGCATCGACGACAGGAAGACGATCTGCGTGTCGAGTCGCTGATCGATCTGGCCCTGCACAAACCGATGCAGCACAAAGCCGATCAGCACCGCGGCCAGGACCAGCGCCACGGCAATGAAGCCGATGGCAGCGATCAGCAGACGGCGGCCGAGCGAGGCCTGGCGCAGCATCACGACGATCCTGCGGTGAGCCGGTAACCGCGACCGCGAACCGTCTCGATCATGTCGTGTCCGATTTTGCGGCGCAGTCGCGCCACGATGACTTCGAGCGAATTCGAATCGGTGCCGGCATCGCCCTCGTAGACTTTCTCCATCAATTCGAGCCGGTCGAACACGGTGTCCTTGCGCAGGATCAGCGATTGCAGCACCCGCCATTCCAATGCCGTGAGCTTGAGGGGCAGGCCGTCGCGCTCGAACACGCCGGTCGGGACGTCGAACGACAGCGGCCCGCAGGTGACGGCCGGCGCGGCATGCCCCGCGGAGCGGCGCACCAAGGCGCGCAGCCGCATGATCAATTCCTCGACCCGAAACGGCTTGGTCAGATAGTCGTCGGCACCGGCCTTGAAGCCATCGACCTTGTCGGTCCAGCCATCGCGTGCGGTGAGTATCAACACCGGCAGCCGACGGCCACCGTTGCGCCACGCGCGAAGAACGGTAGCCCCGGGAATTTTCGGCAGGCCGAGATCGAGCACCGCCGCATCGTAGCTTTCGGTCTCACCGAGATGCTGGCCGTCTTCGCCATCGGCGGCCACATCGACTGCGAAATGCTCGCGGCGCAGCGCTGCGGCGATCTCATCAGCCAGCAGTCTATCGTCCTCGACCAACAACACCTTCATCGCAATATCCGTCCCACCGTCATTCCGTGCGCGCGCGAGGAACGGCTATGCGGCGTAGCTTAACTCAAGCTGAACCGTTCGGTTCAGGCTGGATTGGAGGGCCCTCGCTAGGGTGCTGCCATCGACAACGCCTACAGGAGAGCCCGATGACAGATGATATGAATACCTCCGAACCAAAAGCCCTGCCACCGCCGCAGCGGCGCTGGCAGATGTCCCGCGGAGTGCTCGGCACCAGCGCCATCGCGCTGGTCTTGATCGCCGGCGCGGCGCTCGGCGCAGGTGGCACGCGGCTGGCCCAGAACTGGCAGCCGCGCAGCGTCATGCTGATGCAGCCGGTACCGATCGACAAGATGGCCGACGGAACGCCCGTGGCCATCAAGGGCGACGTCGCGGAGATCTTCGGTAACAAGTTCGTGGTGCAGGATCCCAGCGGACGTGCGCTGGTCGATACCGGCCCGCGCGGCGAAGATCGCGCCGTGGTGACCAAGGGCGAAGCGGTCACCGTACAGGGACGCTTTGATCGCGGCGTGGTCCGCGCCGATCTGCTGTCGCACGCCGATGGCCGCAACGAAGCGTTCGGCCCGCCGGATGGCCCGGACGGTCCGAAGGGCCCTAAAGGCCCGAAGGGACCGAAAGGACCTAAGGGCGGCCCGGATGCCCGCGCCGATCGTGGTCCGCCACCCCCACCGCCACCCGGCGGACCTGAGAATGACGATGCGCCACCACCACCACCGCCGCGCTGAGTGATCAGCCCGTAACATGCCGGTCGGGTCTCACGGATTTGATGAGCCCCGGCCGGGATCTCGAACGACCCCATTCGCTTATCAATGCCAACTGACCATCGAAAGATCACGCCAATGCCCGACCATCACACCATCTCCGTCCACGGCAAAATCACCCATGTGTTCGGCCACCGCTTCGTCGTCGAGACGAGCAAGGGCGCCGTCCTCGCCGACATCACGCCAAAGGGTCTCGAACAGCATCAGTTGCGGATCGGCGAGCAAATCGAACTGTCCGGCGAGATGAAGCCGTCGGAACTGAAAGTTTCACGCCTCACCTCGGGCAAGACGACGATCGAGATCGCACACAAGAAACCGCATGATGATCATCCACATGCCGAACCAGGCGACGCCATCAAGGCGGCCCGCAAGGCCGGCTACGAGGCGCTCGGCGAACCGCGTCGCAAACCGAAGCATTTCGAGGTCCTCGGACGACGCGACAACAAACTGACAGAGTTGCACATTGAACTCGACGGTCACATCCGCAAGGAGAAGCCGGTCGCACATGACGATCCGAAATGGGCTGCCGCGATTTGATCCGCGGACAAGCTTGATCGATGTGACATCTCGAAGAGGATGGCCCTGGCACCGTCCTCTTTTCTGCCCGTTGTCAGAGAATGGCCGCTTCGGCACCCGGCCTGGCCCGCACCGGTACCATCAGATAATGGACGCCATTGCTCTGCGCCGCTGGGAAGTGCCCGGCGCGGATATTGACCTGGATCGCTGGCAATAGCAGCGTCGGCGCCGCCAGCGTGGCATCGCGGGCGGCCCGCATCTCGACGAATTGCTGTTCGGACACGCCGTTGCGCAGATGCACATTGCCCGCGCGTTGCGCGCCGACGGTGGTCTCCCAGGCATAGTCG
The DNA here is from genome assembly GCA_004173095.1 of Bradyrhizobiaceae bacterium. Lineage (GTDB taxonomy): Bacteria > Pseudomonadota > Alphaproteobacteria > Rhizobiales > Xanthobacteraceae > Tardiphaga. Next base: position 1,034 of record SDZE01000215.1, on the reverse strand, counting down.
TCGCGTCCCGGCGCCTTGTAGTCGTGGCACATGAACAGCCGTGTCTCCGGCGGCAGCGCCAGCAGGCGCTGGATCGAGCGATAGAGCTGGTGCGCATCGCCGCCGGGGAAATCCGCGCGTGCCGTCCCGTAGTCCGGCATGAACAGCGTGTCGCCGACGAACACTGCATCGCCGATCCGGTACGACACATCGGCCGGGGTGTGACCGGGCGTGTACAGCACCTCGACCGTCAACTGGCCCACCGCCAACGTATCACCGTCGGCGAACAGTCGGTCGAACGCGCTGCCATCGGGCGTCACATCCTCCGCATTGAACAGCGGACGGAAGATGCGCTGCACATCGGTGATGTGTTCGCCGATGCCGACGCGGGCGCCGGTCTTCCGCTTGATCCAGGGCGCCCCGGACAGATGATCGGCATGAGCATGGGTTTCCAGCACCCACTCGATCGACAGGCCAGCATCGGCCGCCGCCTGCAAGATCGCCTCGACCGAACGGATATCAACCATCCCGGCGCGGTGATCGTAGTCCAGCACCGGATCGATCACGACCGCGCGCTTCGTCGCGGGGTCGCTGACCAGATAACTGACGGTGTTTGTGGGTTCATCGAAGAATGCCCGGATCGCGGGCAAAGTCATCTGGATCATGGACGTCTCCTTGCAGAACGGGGCTTGACATACATATTAGCATTACCTAAATAAGCAATGCCTAATATAAAAATGACGAGACAAGATGCTTGGCTCACCCCCGATGTCGATCGATGATTTTGCCGCCAATGCGCAGGAGGTCGCCGACATCCTCCGCGCTCTCGGCAACGAGCGCCGGCTGATGATCCTGTGCAAGCTGGTCGAGGCCGGGGAAATGACCGTCGGCGCGCTGGTGGCCGCAGTGGGCCTCAGCCAGTCGGCGCTTTCGCAACACCTCGCCCGGATGCGCGACGAAAACCTCGTCACGTTCCGACGCGAAGGCCAAACGCTGTGGTACCGGATCGCCGATCCCCGCACCCAGCAACTGATGGCAGAGCTGCACCGGCTCTA
>SDZE01000600.1 GCA_004173095.1 Bradyrhizobiaceae bacterium | reverse complement strand
TCGATCAACGCACGCTTCACTGTCGCCACACCCTCGGCGTCAAAGCTCTGCGAGCGCAGGCCGCGCACGCGCAGGGGATCGTCGATGATGCGGATCTTGCTGTTGAACAGCTGCTTGCCAAGGCTGTCTTTGAGGAACGTCGTCTTGCGCGCCACCGATGCACCATTCGCGGCGCCGATGACATGGCCGACCAGTGAACTGGAGACGCGGGGATCGTACACCACCGGCACTTTGCAGGTCGCAACCTTGCGCGGATTGGCACGCGCCACCGTCCGTTCGCCGGCGAGCTTGCCGACCGCGGCAGGCGACGCGAGATCCGAGGCATGCAACGCCGAGGAGTAGTCGTAATCGCGCTCCATCTTGGTGCCGTCGCCGACGATGGCCGTCATCGAGACGCCATGGCTCGATCGCAGATAGGCGCCATGAAACCCCGTCGATGTCACCAGCACCATGCCCCCAATGCCCGTCGAGGCCGACGCACCGCCGGATTTGGTGACGCCCTTCACAGCCAACGCGGCGGCTTCCGCTTCGATGGCGCGGCGTTCAAGTTCGTTCACCGAAGGCACGACGGGATCGAGCACATCGAGATCGGGAAAATGTGTCGCCAGCAGATCCGGATCGGCGAGGCCGACATATTTGTCGTCGGGCGCCACGCGCGCCATCGCGACAGCGCGCTCCGCCAGTTGCGCGGCATTGTCGCCAGACATGTCATTGGTGGAGATCACCGCCTGCCGCCGGCCGACGAACACGCGCAGGCCGACATCGTCACCTTCGGAGCGCTCCGAGGCTTCCACCTTGCCGTCGCGCACCTCGACACCATGCGAGACCCCGCGCACGGCAACCGCATCCGCCGCATCCGCGCCCGCGCGCTTGGCGGCCTCGACGAGGCGCTGCGCCAGATTGGACAATGCGGTTTGATCGAGCAGGTCGGAATTGTCGGATCGGACGGACGTCGCGTTTGGTGAAGAGATCACAAACAAAATCCCTGGATTTGAGGCCGTCGTAGGAACTGCGGCGAAGCTCTACAGATGTGCCCATTTCGCAGGGATTTCAAGCATTTGCCGCAGCGGATGGATCGAATTTTCGACCCCGTCGAAAGAACTCGTCAAGCATGCCGGTTTGGCTTTCGTCAAGCATGCGCGCGGGGTCGGATTCTCTTAACCAGCCTTTTTAAGCAGATTCGCCGCGCGCTCTGGCAAGGTCCTCCCATCGACCGGAAGCATAATTTCGGCGGGGAGATAAAAAGCCGTGGGGCATCAAACAGCGACAGGGGCTTCGGCCTCTTCGACCTCGGGATCGAGCAGCACCGTGCGGCTCGATCCCCATTCACTACCGCTTCGCTTCGAAGCGCATGATACCCGCGCCGACGGCAGCGTCCGGCGCGTCGAACTGCATCGCGAGCGCGTCGTCTTGCATCGTGCCGTCAGCGGCATGCGCATGTCGATCAATGTGCGCGTTAGCGATTTCATGGGCGTCGCGCTGCGCGGGCTCGATGACGGCAAGATGCTGGTGCTCAAGCATCGCGATCCCAGCCTGTCGATCCCGCTGCTCGTGAGCTCCGATGCCGAGGAGATCGAAATGGCGTGGCCGATGTGGAGCGAGATCTTCGCGCTTCCGCAGTTGCCGGAGGAAAAAGCGGTCGAGCCGGCACAGCGCCGCCGTCGTCGCAATGCGATTCGCGATCGCCGCCCCCGCTTTCTCATGCGCCGCCGCGTCGGTGCATTGCTGAACGATGCGGGCAACTACAAAGGTGAACGCGAGATCATCGCGCGCGATTGACATCGTAGGGTGGCAAAGGCGCCCTTGCGCCGTGCCCACCATCAAGTGCACAATCGTGTTGGCCTCATGCGCCGCCGCTTCGCGCGCCGATGCATCGCCGATATCATACGGAAAGATCGCGATCACATGCACATTGCCGTCGCCGACATGGCCGCAATGCGCGACCTGTGCTTTCGGCAATTGCTCCAGCCGCTGGGTGACGCGATCCAGAAATTCCGGTAGCGCCGAGATCGGCACCGAGGTGTCGTTTGACACCGTAAAGCCTTCGCGCTTGTTGGATTCCGAGATCGTGTGCCGCAGGTTCCAGATGCGCTCGGCCTTTGCCTGATCGCTGGCGATGACGGCATCGGTGATGACGCCATTCTCCATCGCAGCACCGAGCGCCTGCTCCATGGTCTCGGTCGCATTCCAGTCGGGCGAACTGTCCGCCAGTTCGAGCAGCACATACCATGGCGCATCATCCGCCATCGGACTGCCGGTCGTGCCGTGACGCAGCACGATCTGCAACTGACTGCGTGACATCAGTTCGAACTGCTCGACACGCCCGCCGGTGACGCGCTGCAATTCGCGCAGAAGCGCGATGGCCTGATCGACCCGCTGCAGCGCCACCATTGCCGTCGCCGAGACCGCGAGCTTCGGGTAGAGCTTCAGCACCGCAGCGGTGACGATGCCGAGCGTCCCTTCGGCGCCGATGAACAGCTGCTTGAGATCGTAGCCGGTATTGTCCTTGCGCAGCGCCTTCAGCCCGTTCCAGATCCGGCCATCTGGCAACACGACTTCGAGCCCCAGCACCTGCTCGCGCATATTGCCATAGCGCAGCACGCCGGTGCCGCCGGCATTGGTGGAGAGCAAGCCGCCAATCTCGCAACTGCCGACGCTGCCGAGCAGCACCGGAAACTGGCGATCATGCTGGTCAGCGAGCGCACGTAGATCGGCGAGGATGCAGCCCGCCCCCACCGTCATCGCATTGTTGAGCAGATCGACCTGATGCACGTTGTTGAGCCGGGAGACGTTGACGATCAGGCCGTCAACGCCGTCCGGCACGATGGCGCCGCCGGTGAGTCCGGTATTGCCCGCCTGTGGCACGATGGCGATCCGATACTCTCCGCATAGACGAACGACGGCCGCGACGTCCTCCGTGGTTGCCGGCAGAGCGACCGCGACCGCAACGCCGCGATAACGGGCGCGCCAATCCTGCTCGTAAGGCGCGGCATCAGCGCCTGTGCGCACATATTTCTCGCCGATGATGTCAGCCAGTGCACGCAGAAACGCTGCATGTTCGGAGTCCGGAAGCGGCACGATCATTCCTTCGACTATTCGGTCTTGAGTCCGGCGGCCTGGATCACCGGCCCCCATTTGGCGATTTCGGCTTTCACCTGGGCTGCGAGTTCAGCCGGCGTCGATCCCACAGGCTCGCCGCTGAGTTCGATCAGCCGCTGCTTCACGTCGGGATCCAGCGTCGCCTTGCGGAACTCGGCACTCAGCCGCTCCGTCATGGCCGTGGGCATGCCCGGCGGCCCGAAGATCGCGTTCCATGTATAGGTCTCGTAATCGGGCAGGCCGGACTCCGCGACCGTCGGAATGTCCGGAAAAGATCCTGCGCGCTTCTTTGTTGTCACGGCCAGTGCCCGCGCCGTGCCGGCCTTGATGAAAGGCGCGGCGCCGCTCAGCACGTCGAACAGGATCGGGATCTGTCCGCCGATCAGATCGTTCATCGCCGGCGCACCGCCGCGATAAGGCACATGCTCCATCTTCACCCCGGCCATCGATTTCAACAGTTCACCCGACAAATTCGGCGGCGTGCCGACACCCGATGAGCCGTAACTGTATTTGCCGGGCTCGGCCTTCAGCATCGCGACCAGTTCTTTCACATTGGAAGCCTTGGACGTCGCCGGCACGAGCAAGACATTCGGCACCGTGACGATCATCGAAATCGAGGTGAAATCACCCACCGGATCGTATGGCGGCTGCTTGGCCATCAGAGGATTGATCGTGTGGGTGGAGATCGTCCCCATCAGCAGCGTCTGGCCGTCGGGCTTCGCGCGCGCCGCACGGGTGGCGCCGACGACGCCGCCGGCGCCGGTCACGTTTTCAATGACGATGGTCTGATTGATCTGCTCCGAAACTTTTTTGGCGACGTGCCGGCTCACCACATCGGTCGCACCGCCGGCGGCGAACGGTACGATCAGCGTGATCGGCCCTTTCGGCAGATGCTCCTGCGCCCAGGCGCGCGCCCGCGATGAGAGCACTGCGGCTGCGCCAATAGCAGCCGTGCCAAAATGTCGACGCGTGATTCCTGTCGTCATTGTTTCCATCCCTGATGTTTTTGAACGTCGGCACCGGTTGATCCGATGTCCGCCAGCAGCTTTGCGACCGGGCGCAGCAGCGCCCGATCGGCAGTCAGTCAGATTGGAGCATGGCCGAGCGCCGCGCGAAATCGGTTTTTAACATAGACGCCATCGCGCGGCGGCAGCACGCGCGGCGGGTTGTCCGCCGTCACCTTGATGGTGGCGAGCCTTACCCCATCGCGCGACGCCAGGCGCGCGCGCAGATCTTCGACGCCGGCCATGTCGCGAATTTCGCTGGTCCAGCCGAAGCCGCAGGCTTGCGCCACCTTGTCCAGGCTGACACCCATGCCCGCATGGCTCACTTGCATGCCGGTTTCGCCAAAGTGCCCGTTGTCGAGTACGGCAATGGTGAGATTGGCAGGCCGACGCGTCGCGATGGTCGCCAATGCACCCATGCCCATCAGCATCTCGCCGTCGCCGGTTACCACCAGGACCGAATGATCCGGCTTCGCTGTCGCGAGGCCCAGTCCGACCATCGCCGCACTGCCCATCGCTGCCCAGAGATAGTAGTTGTTGTCGTGATCGCCCGCCGCCATCACGTCGTAAGACGGTGAGCCCAACCCGGTGACAACCAGCAAATTCTTGCGGCCTGCCAACAGCGTCTTCACGACCTCGCGGCGATCGAGCGCGCCGCCTGCTTTCACTTCACCCATTGCTTCTCTCCGATCAGGCGCTGTCCGAGCAGCAGGGCGCAAGCCGAGTCGCCATTAAAAGCCATCGCGGCCGCGCCGCGCAACAGCGGCGCGACATCCTGTGGCTCATCAGCGCGCCAGGTCAGCACGCCCATCAAATTGAGTGCGCGTTCCGTGGCTTGCCCCATCGGGTTTTGCCATCCGTTGAATTCGGCCCAGTCACCGCGCATGGTGACGACCATCAGCAGCGGGAACCGCGTGCAGGTCTGCAGTGCAAGTGTGTTGATGCAATTGCCGACGCCGCTGGATTGCATCAGCAATGCGCCGCGCTCGCCACCGAGCCAGGCGCCGGCGAGATAGCCGATCCCCTCTTCTTCCGTGGTGAGCACCACCGAATGAATCGCATTGTCCTCGTTGGCGAGACGAATGGCCGTCGCATGGCCGGCATCAGGCACATAGACGATATGCTTGACGTCTGCTGCCTTGAGAATGTCGAACACATCCTGCCGCCATCCCGCCTGCTCACCAGGCAGCTCCCCCGCATCGCTCATCCAAGTCTCCGCTCGTTGACTACGCTGCTTGCACCGTAGCTTAGACGAGCGGATCGATCGCGTGTCGATTTGTGTGATGAGCTATGCCCGGATCGTTGTGGGCAGCGCAGCAGAGCGGCGGTTTATCCCGCGCGCAGGAATGCGTCGAGCAGCAATCCCGCGAACAGCAGCAGCCCCGCATCGCGGTTGGACTTGAACAGCCGCAGGCACAGCGCGGAGTCGGAGATGTCGATCCGTGTGATTTGCCAGGCGAGATGGCCTGCAAAAACGACGAGGCCGATCCAGGCCGGCCAGCCGGCACCTGCCAAACGCAGCGCGACACTGATGAGCGCGACGGCGAGGCCATAGAAAACGACCAGTGCCGTTTGCGTGCGCGCGCCGAACAGCAGTGCCGTCGATTTGATGCCGATCAGCGCGTCATCTTCCGTATCCTGATGCGCGTAGATCGTATCATAGGCGATCACCCAGCAGATCGATCCGGCATAGAGCAGCAGGGCTGTCGCATCGATGCGGCCGAACACAACCGCGAAACCCATCAGCGCGCCCCATGAGAAGGCAAGGCCGAGCACGCTCTGCGGCCAATAGGTGATGCGCTTCATAAACGGATAGGCCGCGACGATGATGAGCGAGGCAATGCCTGTCGCGATCGCAAAGCTGTTGAACTGAAGCAGCACGACGAGGCCGATCAGCGCCTGCAGAACGAGCCAGGCGAATGCCTTCTTCGCGGTCACCTGCCCGGCCGGAATCGGCCGTGAACGGGTCCGCTCGACCTTGGCATCGAGATCGCGATCAGTGATGTCGTTCCAGGTGCAGCCGGCGCCACGCATGACGAAGGCGCCGATGAAGAACAGCGCGATCATTGTCGGTAACTGCTGCAGATTCTGCGCGGCACTGGAGGCCAGCGCCGCCGACCACCAGCACGGCATCAACAGCAGCCAGGAGCCGATCGGGCGATCGAAGCGCGACAGTCTCAGATAGGGCCGCGACCACAATGGCGCGACGCGATCGACCCAGTTATTGGCGGTCGCGTCGGCTACGCGGGCAGCCGCGTCGCTCATCGGGTGAGGACGTTGCCGTTCAGCGTGTCGAAGGTGGTGCCGCCGCTCTTGCGTGCAGCGGATGCGTCAGGCAGCGAGGCCGAGGAGCCAAGCACGTCGCTGAGGCGCGGTGCCGCCGCCGGGCCAGGGCCGCCGCCGCCGCCGCCGTTACGCGCCACGGCGCAAACCTTTTGCCGCATGCCTTCGGTGTTCTTGTGGCCGGCCTGCATCTGCGCACCGACATTGTCCGGAATTCCGCATTTGGTCGCGTTGGCCTTGATATAGCTGAGCATCTTGACCTCGCTCTGCGAGAACGCGGAGATCAGTTTGCAGGCTTCTTCCGGCGGCGCGCGACGCTCGCTCGCGGCCTTGATGGCCGCTCCGCGCTTTTCAGCTTCCTGACGCAGCGGCAGAAATCCCTTCATGCAGTCATCGCCGCCGGGCGGGCCGGCTTGTTGTGGCGGCGCACCGAAGCCGCCGCCACCCAGCGGTGCGGCGCCGCCCGATGGAAAAGCGCTCGGTGCCGCAGCGACTGGCGCACCATTCACCGGCGGGAATGGCGATGTGGCCGCAGGTGCGGCGGCGCCGTTCACGGGCGGGAACGGCGATGAAGTTGCAGGTGCAGGCGCTGAACTCTGGCCCGGCAGTGGTGCGGGGAACGCGCCCTGCGCAGAGGCAGCGGCAACTTGCATGGCGAACGCTGCCACCATGAGTGGCGCAATGAAACGATGGCTGATCACAGATTTCCTCCGGCAAGCGTATTGTCCCGTCATCACGGGGCAGAAGCTGTCCTGAATTCAGGCACTTCTACGATTCCTGCCTTGCCTTAACAACCCACCAATAAAGCTTTGATTTTGGCAGCAGCACGGCACCCAAGGGCAATAGGCCGCAATCGCTTGCGATCCCGCATGGTTTTTCGTCGCATCTGCCGATAAAGCTCCGGCTCTGAACGGGACCTGAACCATGCCGCAATCCGATTTCCGCAGCCCCCGGCTCTATGTCGACGCCAGCCTTGCGACCGATGCCACGATCGCCCTCGACCGCAGCCAGAGCAATTATCTCGGCAATGTGTTGCGCCTGACCGGCGGCGATCCCGTGCTGGTGTTCAACGGCCGCGACGGCGAATGGCAGGCGGCGGTCGCGGCCGGCAAGCGCGCTGACAAGTTGTTGGTTCTTAAGCAGATGCGCCCGCAGGACCGGCTGCCGGACATTACCTACGCGTTCGCCCCGCTAAAGCATGCGCGGCTGGATTACATGGTGCAGAAGGCCATCGAAATGGGCTCTGCCAAGCTGCAGCCTGTGGTGACGCGGCACACGCAAACCAGCCGGGTCAATACCGAGCGGATGCGGGCCAATGTGGTGGAAGCAGCCGAGCAATGCGGCATCCTGAGCATTGCGGACGTGGCTGAGCCGTTGAATTTGCAGAAGTTTCTCGACCAGCGCGGCAGCCAGCGGCTGCTGGTTTTTTGCGATGAAGCCGCGGAAGTCGCTGATCCCATTGCCGCCTTGGCCGGAGCGCGCGAGGCAGCGACAGCCGGGATCGATGTCCTGATCGGACCGGAAGGCGGATTTGCCGAGGAAGAACGGGCAGTTCTGCTCAAACAACCGACCATCCTGCGGCTGGCGTTGGGACCGCGCATTATGCGGGCCGATACGGCGGCGGTCGCGGCACTGGCGGTGATCCAGGCGGTGCTGGGCGATTGGGCGCACGGGAACCATTAAGCCACTTGCCCGAAGATGGTCGAAACGCCGCAACTGCCATGCTAAGGGCTGCGCGACCTCACTTCATTGGAATCGCTGGACTTCGAGATGACCAAACCCGCCGCCTGGACAGAGACCCTGCTGCACTCGTTTGCCGAGGCGGGCTACGTCCATGCGTCGCCGGCGATTTTGCAGCCGGCGGAGCCGTTTCTGGATCTGTCCGGCGAAGACATCCGCAAGAGCTTGTATCTGACCACCGACCTGAGCGGCGAGGAGTTGTGTTTGCGGCCGGATCTGACGATCCCGGTGGCGCGCGACTATCTGGCCTCAAACCTGGCCGGGCAGCCGGCCGGATTCAGCTATCTCGGCCCGGTTTTCCGCTATCGTCATGGCAAAGCGAACGAATTTCAGCAGGCCGGGATCGAATCCTTCGGCCGTCAGGATCGTGCCGCTGCGGACGCTGAAATGCTCGTTTTGGCTCTGAATGCGGCGGCCGCATTGGGGCAGCCGCATGTCGAAATCAAGACCGGCGACGTGGCGTTATTCGCTGCCCTCGTCGAGGCGCTGGATCTCTATCCAGTCTGGAAACGCCGCCTGGTGAAAGATTTCAACCGACAGGCGAACCTCGCCGAAGACCTCGACCGGCTCACTTTGGCCGAGTCGCTGGTGCGCAACGAATATGAAGGCGTGCTTGCCGCGCTTGCCGGCTCCGATCGCAAGGCGGCGCTGGCGCTGGTCACCGACCTGATGTCGATTGCCGGTGCGACCAATCTCGGTGGCCGATCGGTGGCCGAAATTGCCGATCGCTTTCTCGAGCAATCGACACTGAAGGGCGGCGCGCTGCCCAAGCATGCGCTGGCGCTGATCAAACGATTCCTCGCCATCGCCGGCGCGCCGGATGATGCGGTCGCTGAACTGCGCCAGCTCGCAGCGGAGGCGAAGCTCGATCTGACCGCAGCGATCGACGAATTCGAACAACGCATCGGCTTCATGGCCGCGCGCGGCATCGATACCAGCGCGATCAAATTCGCCACGGCGTTCGGGCGCGGACTGGATTACTACACCGGCTTCGAATTCGAACTGCACGGCACCGGCAACGGCGTCGAACCGCCGCTGGTGGCCGGCGGTCGCTATGATGGTCTGCTGTCGCAGCTGGGTTCATCGACTCCCATTCACGCCGTTGGTTTCTCGATCTGGATCGATGCGTTCTCCAGCCGCGCGGGAGCCGCGTCATGAGCACACCTTTCGTTGTCGCCGTTCCGTCCAAGGGGCGCCTGCAGGAAAATGCCGAAGCTTTCTTCAGCCGTGCCGGCATGACGCTGACCAAGGCCGGTGGCGTGCGCGATTATCGCGGCACCATCGCAGGCCTCGACAATGTCGAGATCGCCTATCTCTCGGCGAGCGAGATCGCGGCCAATCTCGCGCGCGGTTCGGTACATCTCGGCATCACCGGCGAAGATTTGCTGCGTGAGAACATCGTCGATACCGACAAGCGCGTGGCGCTGATCGAAGGCCTCGGTTTCGGCCGCGCCGATGTGGTGGTCGCCGTGCCGCAGGCCTGGATCGACGTCCGCACCATGGCCGATCTCGACGACGTCGCCACCGGCTTTCGCGACCAGCACAATCGCCGCATGCGCGTCGCGACGAAGTACATCAATCTGACCCGCGCTTATTTCGCCGCCCATGGCGTGATGGATTATCGCATCGTCGAAAGCGCCGGCGCCACTGAAGGCGCGCCGGCTACCGGTGCCGCAGAACTGATCGTCGACATCACCACGACAGGTGCGACCCTTGCGGCCAACGGCCTCAAGGTGCTCGACGACGGCGTGATGCTGCGCAGCCAGGCCAATCTCGTCGCCTCGCGCGATGCCGACTGGTCGCCGCAAGCGCGCGAGACGGCGCGCGTCATTCTCGATCACATCGCGGCGCGCGCGCGCGCCGGCAAATACAAGGAAGTGCGCACCCGCTTTGCCGGTTGCGATCAGGCATTGCTCACCGAGGCGCATAACCGTTTCGGCGTGGTGTCGCCCTTCGGTGGGCCGACTTCTTCAGGCATGGTGACGCTGCATTGCCCGCCGGGGCAGATCTACGCGCTGGGGAGTTTTTTACGCGAGCGCGGCGCGGAGACGGTCTCGGTAGCCTCGCTGGACTATGTACTGGACCGCGAGAATCCGCTGTTCGCAAAGCTCGAGGCGTTTTTGCGATAAAGGCTCCAGCAGAAGTGTCCCCTGTCCCGCCCTTGCGGGGGAGGGAGAAGAGCTGCCATTGCCGATGCTGCCAAGGCGCTCCGGCAGAAGTGTTCGCTCTCCCGCTCTGGCGGGGGAGGGAGAAGAACCGCCATTGCAAAGACGGCGGGGCGACGACCATATGCACGATGCGTACAATTGGGATTCCGACTTGATGATGCTGGGCAGCGACGTCTCCAACCTCACCACGGACTCACAGACGGCGGCCGCCAAGGGCCTGTCGCTGGTCGTGCCCTGCTACAATGAAGCGCCCGGCCTTGCGGCACTGCATGGAAAGCTCGTCAGCCTCGCCCGCACGCTGAAGGCGCAGTATGGCCTCGCCTGCGAGGTCGTCTATGTCGATGACGGCAGCCGCGACGACACACTGACCATCGCCCAGACATTGCCCGCCGACGCTATCGACGTGCAGGTGATTTCGCTGTCGCGCAATTTCGGCAAGGAAGCCGCGCTGATGGCCGGTCTCGATCACGTTACCAAAGGCGCCGTGCTGTTCATGGACGGCGACGGCCAGCATCCGCCGGAATTCGTCGAGAAACTGGTGCGGCACTGGATCGTCGATGGTTATGACGTCGTGTTCACCGCCAAGGCGCATCGCGACAACGAGTCGTTCCTGCATCGTCAGGCGGTGCGCGGCTTCTACTCGCTGATCAATTGGGGCGCGCGCACCAAGATTCCCGAAGACGCCGGCGATTTCCGCCTGCTGTCGCCGCGCGCAGCCGCAGCGCTGCGCCAGTTGCCAGAACGCAATCGTTTCTTCAAGGGCCTCGCCACCTGGATCGGCTTCCGCCAGTTGCGCGTCGATTACGAACCGCAGGCGCGAGCCCATGGCGTATCGTCGTTCAACCCGAAGGCACTGATCGGTCTGTCGATCGAAGGCCTGACCTCGTTCTCGGTGGCGCCGCTGCGCCTGGCCAGCCTGTTCGGCCTGATGTTTGCCGGCGCGGCTTTCCTGTTCGGCATCATGATCCTGTGGGAGACGCTGGTGACCGGAAAATCGGTGCCCGGCTATCCCTCGCTCATCGTCGGCGTGATGACCATCGGCGGCGTGCAGTTGATCATGATCGGCGTGCTTGGCGAATATATCGGCAAGATCCTGTCCGAGCTGAAGGGGCGTCCGGTCTATTTCGTTGCCGAACACAGCGTGAAGCATGCGGCCACTGTATCGGCTGACGCGCCGGCGGCCGATGTGGTGCCGGCGGCCGCCTCCGACCGGACCACCGTCGCATGAGCGATACCGCGCCGCGCCGGATCACATTATGCGCCGACGATTACGGCATCAGCCCCGGGGTCAATCGCGGCATCCGCGAATTGATCGCCCGCCAACGGCTGAACGCGACGTCGGTGATGGTGGTCGGCCCGGCGATCACCCGTGACGACGTCAGCGCATTGCAAGGCGCCGTCGCGCTGAACCGCGAATGCGCCATCGGGCTGCATGTGACGCTGACGGCGCCGTTTCATCCGCTCACCATGCATTATCGGCCGTTGCTGGACGGCCTGTTCCTGCCGCTCGGCAAGATGCTGCGCGCCGGCGCGCTGCGCAGGCTCGATGCCGAAATGATCGAGGGCGAAGTATCGGCGCAGATCGCCGCCTTCACCACGCTGTTCGGCATGCCCCCTGCTTATGTGGACGGCCACCAGCATGTGCAGACCTTTCCGCAGGTGCGCGATCCGTTTCTGCGCACGGTGAAACGCGCCGCACCCGAGGCCTGGGTGCGGCAGTCGGGCCGCATTCATCCGCTGTCGAAACGGCTCGATGCACCGAAGGCGCTG
>SDZE01000335.1 GCA_004173095.1 Bradyrhizobiaceae bacterium | reverse complement strand
CGATGTTTCTCGCCTGGATCGATCGCGAGGCGCCGAAAGGCGGCCTTACCGAGATCGACGCCGTGGAAGCGCTGGAGACGTTTCGCCGCAACACCGGCGCATTGAAGGACGTGTCGTTTCCGACCATCGCCGGCACTGGTCCCAATGGGGCCATCGTGCACTATCGCGTCACCCGCAAGAGCAACCGCCGAATCGCGCCGGGTGATCTGTTGCTGATCGACAGCGGCGCGCAGTACGAGGATGGCACCACCGACGTCACCCGGACCATCGCCATCGGCGAGCCGACCGACGAGATGCGCGACCGCTTCACCCGCGTGTTGCGCGGCCATATCGCGATTGCCCGTGCGGTGTTTCCCGACGGCACCTCGGGCGCACAGATCGATGCCTTCGCGCGCCAGTTTCTGTGGCATGCCGGGCTCGATTTCGCCCATGGCACCGGACATGGCGTCGGCAGCTATCTATCGGTGCATGAAGGCCCGGCGCGTATATCCAAGATCGGCACCACGCCGCTCAAACGCGGGATGATCCTGTCCAACGAGCCTGGCTACTACAAAACCGACGCCTTCGGTATTCGCATCGAGAACCTCGAACTCGTCGTCGAGGCCAAGATCGATGGCGCCGAGCAGCCGATGAACGGCTTCGAGACGCTGACGCTGGCGCCGATCGACCGCCGGCTGATCAACGCGCAGCGCATCTCCAAGCGCGAGCTAAACTGGATCAACGACTATCACGCCCGCGTCCAGCGCGAGATTGCGCCCCTCATCGACGATAACGCGACCCGCGACTGGCTGCAGGCCGCGACCGCGCCGCTGGTGGTGCCGGGATGATGGGTTGATCGATGCGCCTCACTGTGTCGGCCGTCATTGCGAGAAGCCTTGCGACGAAGCAATCCAGTCTTGCGATCGGACGAAGAGCTGGATTGCCGCGTCGCTTCGCTCCTCGCAATGACGAACAGAGCCGACCGGGACCGGGAATGACCAAACAGAAGATACTTCCCGCGTGAACGATAGTCCGCCCGTCCAGCCCGCGACCCACATCACCGACCACACCCGATCCCGGGTGATGCTGCTGTTGCTGGTGGTGATGACCGGCATCGCGCCGATCTCGCTCTACATGCTGGTGCCGGCGCTGCCTGAACTGGCGCGCACCTTCGACGCCGACATCTCCGTCGCGCAGATGACGGTATCGCTCTACATGGTCGGGCTGGCGTTTTCGCAGCTGATCATGGGGCCGCTGTCGGATCGCTTCGGCCGCCGCCCGGTGCTGCTGGCGGGGCTCGGCCTGATGGTGATCGCCGGTATCGGCTCCAGCTTCGCCGTCAGCCTGCCGCAATTGATCGCGGCGCGATTCTTCCAGGCGCTCGGCGGCGCCACCGGCATGGTGATGAGCCGCGCCATCATCCGCGATCTGTATCCGCGCGAGCGTGTCGGCCCAATGATCAGCCTGGTCATCGCGGTCATGATGATCGCGCAGATGCTGTCGCCGCTGGCCGGCGGCCTGATCGAGACCGGCTTCGGCTGGCGTGCGATCTTCTACACGGTCACCGCAGCGTCGCTGGTCGTCACGCTGGCGATCGCTTTGCTACTGCCAGAAACACGGCGGCGCGCTACCAGCGACGGCGGCGGCGGCGGTTTTCTGGCCGATGCCAGAATGCTGTTTCGAAGCCGCGCCTTCATCGGCTATCTGTTCTGCTATGTAATGGCGTCATGGATCATCTTCACCTTCGCCGGTGGCGGCCCCTTCGTGGTGGTCAACCAGATGGGCCGCAGCTCGGCGGAATACGGCGCGTGGTTCGCCACCTCCGGCCTCGCTTATCTGCTCGGCAATCTCGCTTGCGTGCGCTTCGCGCCCCGGCGGACCATCGAGCAGCTGATCTGGTTCGGCCTTGCGCTGCAATTCGGCGGCGCGTTGCTGAACGTGGTGTGGGGACTAACCGGGCTGAACCAGCAGCCATCCTGGCTGTTCCTCACCCATATGATCGTGATGTTCGGCAATGCCTTCGTGATGTCGAACGGCGCCGCCGGTGCGCTCAGCATCCGCCCGCAGGCAGCGGGCGCCGCATCGGGCCTGATGGGCTTTATGCAGATGGGATTTGGCGCGCTGTGTTCGCAGGGCGGCGCATGGCTCGGCGGCCACTTTGCGACTCCGGTCGCGCTCAATCTTTCTCTGGTCGTGCTGTCCTGTGGATGCGCGGCCGCCATGATCTTTCTGGTGCCACGACGCAAGGTGGTGGTGACGGAGAAGATGGTCG
>SDZE01000334.1 GCA_004173095.1 Bradyrhizobiaceae bacterium | reverse complement strand
AGGCGGCATCGACGTCTTGATCTTGAGCTGCTCGACCCAGCAATCGTCGCTGAATTGCAGCGCGCGGGCGCGCATGTCGTCTTCCAGCCATTCGCGCCGCGCCATGAGCTGATGATGCACCGACGTCATACCCTTCAGCGTAATCCTGATCGCCAGCGGCCGGCTCTCGGCCGCGGCATGAGCGTCGGCAATTGCCGACGAAATCAGTGCGCTCACATCGTCTTCGGTGGCGGCATCCGCCACATCGAGTTCAAGATGAGCCCAGCGTGCGTGATCGAGCGCCAGCGGCACGACCTCGACGATCTTGCCGTCCTCGACGGTGACCCGCACCGCGCCCTTGGCGCCGGTCTCGCGGACACTGCGACCCTGAAGATTGCCGGGAAACACGATCCACGGATCGTCATGCACGATCTCCTGCGCATGGATATGGCCGAGCGCCCAATAGTCGTAGCCGAACCGCTTGAGATCATCGACGCTGCAGGGCGCATAACTGGCATGGCCCGATCGGCCGTCCAATGAGGTGTGCAGCAAGCCGATATTGAGCCAGCCGTCGCGACGCGCGGGATAGGTGGTGACGAATTCATCGATATGGCGATTGGGAAAGCTGCGGCCATGCAGCACCGTGCGATAGGCATCGAGCGCGATGCTCATCGCCTTGTTGGCGGGAAACACCTGCACCGAATCGGGATAGGGCAGGTCGCGCGACACCACGCTTTCGGCATCGTGATTGCCTTTGACGATGTAAGTGGGAATACCCTCGCGGTGCAGCCGGCCGATCGCACTGACGAAGAACAATCCGGTGGTGACGTCCTTCCAGCTGCCATCGAACACGTCGCCGGCGATGATCAGGAAGGCCGCCTTGCTGGCGATGGTCTCGTCGATCAGCGCATCGACGGCGCGGCGGCCGGCGCTGGCGAAACGCGCGGCGACGGTCGCGTCCTTCAGCCTCAATCCGGCCAGCGGGCTGTCGATATGCAGGTCGGCGGCATGGATGAAACTGAAGCGCATGATGCTCGCTGCAAAGGGGACCGGCAACTTATCCGGAAATGCGGAGGCAAACGCAAGCTGAGCGCTTGCTGCAGCCGCTCAGGCAAAGTGCGGAACTTAGGCGGGCGCGTGCCGGCCGCCTTCGAGATAAGCCGACCGCACTTCCGGCGCTTTCAACAGCTCCGCGGCAGGGCCCGACAGTGTGATCAGGCCGTTGACCATGACATAGCCGCGATGGGCGAGGCGCAGTGCATGGTTGGCGTTCTGCTCGACGATCAGTACCGTCAGCCCGTCCTCTTTGTTGAGCACGCGGATGGCATCGAAGATCTGTTTGACGATCAATGGCGCGAGGCCGAGCGAGGGTTCGTCGAGCAGCAGCAGCCGCGGCCGTGACATCAGCGCGCGTCCGATCGCCAGCATCTGCTGCTCGCCGCCTGACAAGGTGCCGCCACGCTGGGTCATGCGCTCTTTCAGGCGCGGAAACAGCGTCAGCACCTTGTCGAGACTGGTGGCTCGTTCGGCGGGCGAGGCCTCATTGACGTCGGCGCCCATCTGCAGGTTTTCCGCCACGCTCATGCGCGGAAAGATGCGGCGGCCTTCCGGCGATTGCGCGATGCGCATGCGGGCGATCTCGTGGGTCGGCAGAGCGGTGATATCGGTGCCGTCATACACGACGCTGCCGGCGCGGGCGCGCGGCTTGCCGAAGATCGTCATCATCAGCGTCGATTTGCCGGCGCCATTGGCGCCGATCAGCGCCACGATCTCGCCACGCTGGATGTCGAGGTCGACGCCTTTCAACGCTTCGATCTTGCCGTAAGAGGCATAAAGGCGGCTGATGGCAAGTAGGGGAGTGGCGGTGGATGCGGTCATGCGGCGCCCTCGCCAGTCGTCAAGGCGGGTCCCGGCCTCTCAACCGTCATTGCGAGGAGCCCTTGCGACGAAGCAATCCAGTCTTTGCTTGTGGCTTTCTGGATTGCCGCGTCGCTATGCTCCTCGCAATGACGGGGAGAGGGCGGAGCGGGGGCGTACGCGGCGGCGCTCACGTCTCGCCCTCCATGACTGCGATGGCTTCGTCCTCGTCGGCGCCGAGATAGGCGGCGATGACCTTGGGGTCGTCGCGGATCTGGCGCGGGGTGCCGTCGGCGATCTTGACGCCGTAATCGAGCACGGTGATGTGGTCGGAGATTTCCATCACCACCGACATGTCGTGCTCGATCAGCAGGATCGACGTGCCGTAATCGGCGCGGATGCTGAGCAGCAGCGCG
>SDZE01000509.1 GCA_004173095.1 Bradyrhizobiaceae bacterium | reverse complement strand
GCTGAGATCCGTGTTCTTCGCGAGATCGCCCACATGCTTCTGCACATAGTCGGCATCGACGCGGATGGTTTCGCCGTGTTTGTCCGGTGCGGTGAACGAGATCTCGTCGAGCACCCGTTCCATCACCGTCTGCAGACGTCGCGCGCCGATATTCTCGACGGTCGAATTCACCGCCACCGCCACATCCGCCAGCGCATCGATGGCGTCGTCGGAAAATTCCAGCGTCACGCCTTCGGTCTGCAGCAGCGCCACATACTGCTTGATCAACGAGGCTTCCGGCTCGGTCAGAATGCGCCGCATGTTGTCGCGCGTCAGCGCGTCGAGCTCAACGCGGATCGGCAAACGGCCCTGCAATTCCGGCAGCAGATCGCTCGGCTTGGCGATGTGGAATGCGCCGGATGCGATGAACAGGATGTGCTCGGTTTTGACGGCGCCGTGCTTGGTCGACACCGTGGTGCCTTCGATCAGCGGCAGCAAATCGCGCTGCACGCCTTCGCGCGAGACCTCGCCGCCGCTGCGACCGTCGCGCACGCAGATCTTGTCGATCTCGTCGAGAAACACGATGCCGTTGTTCTCGACCACCGAGATTGCTTCCTGCACCACCTGATCGTTGTCGAGCAGCTTGTCGGCTTCCTCGCTGACCAGGGGCTCATGCGCATCGGCCACCTTGAGGCGGCGGGTCTTGGTGCCCTTGCCCATCTTGCCGAAGATATCACCGAGCGAGATCGCACCCATCTGTGCGCCGGGCATGCCGGGGATCTCGAACATCGACGGCGCGCCGCTGGATGATGACACCTCGATCTCGATTTCCTTGTCGTTGAGTTCGCCGTTGCGCAATTTCTTGCGGAACGATTCCTTGGTCGCGGCACTCGCGGTGGCGCCGGTCAGCGCATCGACGACGCGGTCTTCGGCGGCGAGCTGCGCGCGTGCCTGCACGTCCTTGCGCTTGCGCTCGCGGGTCTGTGCGATGCCGACCTCCAGCAGGTCGCGGATGATCTGCTCGACGTCGCGGCCGACATAGCCGACTTCGGTGAACTTGGTGGCCTCGACCTTGATGAACGGCGCGCCGGCGAGCTTGGCCAGCCGGCGTGCAATCTCGGTCTTGCCGACACCGGTTGGCCCGATCATCAGGATGTTTTTCGGCAGCACTTCCTCACGCAGCAGGCCGGTCAGCTGCAGCCGCCGCCAGCGGTTGCGCAGCGCGATCGAGACGGCGCGCTTGGCGTCGTGCTGGCCGACGATGAAGCGGTCGAGTTCGGAGACGATTTCGCGGGGGGAAAAGTCGGTCATTCGCTCAGGGTCTCGATCGTCAGGTTGCGGTTGGTGTAGACGCAGATGTCTGCGGCGATATCGAGCGCCTTGCGCACGATGGTCTCGGCATCCTGGTCGGTGTCGGCCAATGCACGGGCGGCGGCCAGGGCGTAATTGCCGCCGGAGCCGATCGCCATGACGCCGAATTCAGGTTCCAGCACGTCGCCGGTGCCGGTGAGGACAAGCGAGGTCGTCTTGTCGGCCACGATCATCATGGCTTCCAGCCGGCGCAGATAGCGGTCGGTGCGCCAGTCCTTGGCGAGCTCGACGGCTGCGCGGGTGAGCTGGCCCGGATACTGC
Organism: Bradyrhizobiaceae bacterium; assembly: GCA_004173095.1. Classification (GTDB taxonomy): domain Bacteria; phylum Pseudomonadota; class Alphaproteobacteria; order Rhizobiales; family Xanthobacteraceae; genus Tardiphaga. The sequence continues at coordinate 645 of SDZE01000509.1, read as the reverse complement.
TCCAGCTTGGCTTCGAGCCGCTCGAACAGCGTGAAGGCGTCGGCAGTGGCGCCGGCAAAACCGCCGATGACGTCACCCTTGCCCAGTTTACGCACCTTGCGGGCGTTCGATTTGATCACGGTCTGGCCGATCGACACCTGGCCGTCGCCGCCGATCACGACCTTGCCGTTCTTGCGCACGGTCAGGATGGTGGTGCCGTGCCAGCCGGGCGACGAGCCATCGCCCGAGGCGGAATAATGCTTGTTCATGGGTACCCTCGTGAGGGCCTGATCTAGGCACGGCCGCTGACGGATGCAAATGCGGCCGATAGCGGCGGAAATGGGGGATGAGGATCGCTCCGTGATTCCCTCTCCCGCCCTTGCGGGGGAGGGTTAGGGTGGTGGAAAGCCACAAACGCTGACGTCACGTGGGGCGCCCCCACCCGGCTTCGCTCTTCGAGCTTCGCCGCGGCGCAGCCCCGGCCCTCCTCCGCAAGGGCGGGAGAGGAAGGAGGCGAAGCCATGAATTTCCGCTCACCATAGCCTCTGAATCCGGCGCTGCGGCGTAGCGCCCCTGTCATCGCCCTGTTAAAAGACCGCGTTTTCAGCCAGCGAAAGGCCCATTCGATGCGCAAGGCGACGATCAAGCGCGCCACCAAGGAGACCC
>SDZE01000501.1 GCA_004173095.1 Bradyrhizobiaceae bacterium | reverse complement strand
CTCCCAGACTAGTGCGCTAACCGGGCTGCGCTACGCTCCGCCGAGCCATCCTGTAACGTCGTTCAAGTCGGTGCGCAAGCCGCCAGCCGTGATCCGGACACGTAACCTGTCATCGCGATCCCTATGTCCCGCCGTCCTTCATGGCCGCATCCAGGGCGCGGCGGGCCGCCATCAGTTCTTCAAGCACGATTTCCAGCCGTTCGCGGTCGAGCGCGCGCGCGCGCGGTTGTGGATCCGGCGCGGGGTGCGAATTGATCGGCGGCGGCGGCGCTGGTGTGACGCGCGCGGTGGCCGCTGGATTGGCACGGCTCATCGACGCCGGATCTGTGCGGCCGATGGCTTGCTGCAGACGAGGTTCGATGCGCGGCGTGGCGGCGATGGCGGGATTGGGCCGGATCTCCGCCGCGCGCGCCGCGGGCGGGCGCAGATCGGGCTCGCGGCGAGCCACGATGTCGGGCGCTTTGCGCGCGGCACCGGGCGCAAGGTTTTGGGGCGCAACATTTTCCTCTTCTGGTTCGCCCTCTTCCTCGATGCCGTCTTCATCGGACGCCGCGTCCCCGGCGTCGTCTTCGTCGGACTCACCGTCGGCCTCGTCCTGATCGGCGTCTTCGGACTCCGCGTCGGACTCCACATCGTCGTCGGACGCTTCGACCTGGAGCTCGTCCTCGACCTCTTCCTCCTCGTTAGGCGCATCGTCGACGATGGGCGGCTTGGTGGCGGGACGTGTCATCGCTGGTGCGGCTGGCGACATTCGCGGCTCGGATGCGCGCACGGGCGCGAAGGCCGGCGCAGCCTGTTCATCCACCAGGCCCTGCACCGCCTTGATGCCGTTCTCTTTGAGGATCCGCTGCACACCGCGGATGGTGTAGCCCTCGCCGTATAGAAGCCGGCGGATGCCGCGCAGCAGATCGACATCGTCCGGGCGATAATATCGCCGGCCGCCGGATCGCTTCATCGGTTTGATCTGAGTGAACCGCGTTTCCCAGAACCGCAGCACGTGCTGCGGAATATCGAGGTCGTCGGCGACCTCGCTGATGGTCCGAAACGCATCCGGCGCTTTATCCAAGTGCTGGATTCCTGTGGTTCATCCTGTGGCTGGTCAAAGGCGTATGCAGATAATGGCGTATTCAGATAACGGTATGCAACGAAACGGGATCAACGCGACGACGCGTCGAAACAAAACCTAGTCGTGATCTTTGCCATTACCGACAGTCTCGGCATGACCGTTGATCCGTTGCTTCAGAATCGCCGACGGCTTGAACACCATGACACGCCGCGGCGAGATCGGCACTTCCGTGCCCGTCTTCGGATTGCGTCCGATGCGTTCGCCTTTACTACGCACCATGAAGGAGCCGAATGACGACAGCTTCACCGTCTCGCCCTTCTCCAGACAATCCGTGATCTCTTTCAGAACGAGTTCAACAAACGCCGATGACTCCGTGCGCGACAGACCTACCTTTTGATAGACCGCCTCGCACAGATCGACGCGTGTGACCGTTTTTCCCGTGCCCGTCATGCCAGCCCCAAAAACTTCTCGGCGAACCGAAATTCGCCACGGAAACTAGGAGGTTAACGCCACCGGGTCAACACCGCAGGGCGCTGCAAGCGCATGGAAAGTCATGACAATTTGAGCTGTTGTGGTTTTGCCACCATCAGCGATGGATCACCAGCGAACCAATGCCGAGCCCCAGGTGAAGCCGCCGCCCATCGCTTCGAGCAACACCAGGTCGCCCTTCTTGATGCGCCCGTCATTGACCGCAACAGATAGTGCCAGCGGGATCGAGGCCGCCGAGGTGTTGCCATGGCGATCGACGGTGAGCACCACCTTCTGCGGTGCAATATGCAATTTCTGCGCAGACGCATCGATGATGCGCTTGTTGGCCTGATGCGGCACGAACCAGTCGATGGTCTCGGCACTCTCGCCGGTCGCGGCAAAGGCATCGACGATGACGTCGGTGATCATGCCGACGGCGTGCTTGAAGACCTCGCGGCCTTCCATGCGCAGATAGCCCACGGTTTGCGTCGATGACGGCCCGCCATCGACATAGAGCTTCTGCTTGTGGCGGCCATCGGAGCGCAGATGCGTGGTGAGCACGCCGCGATCCGCGGCCGTGCCGTCCTGCTGCTGCGCTTCGAGGATCACGGCGCCGGCGCCATCGCCGAACAGCACGCAGGTGCCGCGGTCGGTCCAGTCGAGAATGCGCGAAAACGTCTCGGCGCCGATCACCAGCGCGCGCTTGCCGGCCCCGGTGCGCAACAGGCTGTCGGCCGTGGTGAGCGCGAAAATGAAGCCCGAACACACGGCCTGCAGATCGAACGCGGCGCCATGGGTGATGCCAAGCGCGCTCTGCACCGCCACCGCGGTCGCCGGAAACGTGTTGTCCGGCGTCGAGGTCGCCAGCACGATCAGGTCGATCGACTGCGCGTCGATCCCCGCATTCTTCAGCGCCGCCTGCGCCGCCTTGATGGCGAGGTGCGAGGTGAACTCGCCTTCGGCCGCGATATGACGCTGCTGGATGCCGGTACGCTGGACGATCCACTCGTCGGACGTATCGACCTTCTTGGCCAATTCAGCATTGGAGAGAACACGCTCCGGCAGATAGGAGCCACAGCCGAGCACGACCGAACGTATCACGAGACAGCCTCCTGCACCGCCGCGGGCGCAGAATTTGCGTGGCCGTCGCGATCGAGCGTTTGATTGATTTTGTTGAGCAGGTCGTAGCGGACCATGTCGTAGGCGACATCCACCGCATAGGCGAAGCCCTCGGCATCGGTGCCGCCGTGGCTCTTCACCACGATGCCGTTGAGGCCGAGAAACACGCCGCCATTGGACTTCGAGGGATCCATCTTGTCGCGCAACGCCTTGAAGGCGTTCTTGGCGAACAGATAGCCGATCTTGGAGCGCCAGGTGCGGGCCATGGCGCCGCGCAGATATTCGGCGATCTGCCGCGCCGTGCCTTCGGCCGCCTTGAGCGCAATATTGCCCGAAAAGCCTTCGGTGACGATGACGTCGGCCGCGCCCTTGCCGATACCGTCGCCTTCGACGAAACCGATGAAGTTCAGTTGCGGCAGATCAGCGGCGCGCAGCATTTCGGCCGCCTCGCGAATTTCCTCGCCGCCCTTCACTTCCTCGACGCCGATATTGAGCAGGCCCACGGTCGGGCGCTCGAGATCGAACATCACCCGGGCCATCGCGCTGCCCATGATCGCCAGCGATTTGAGATGATGCGCATCGCCGCCGATGGTGGCGCCGAGATCGAGCACGATACTGTCGCCGCGCATGGTCGGCCACACCGCTGCGATCGCGGGGCGGTCGATGCCCGGCAGCGTGCGCAGGCAAAACCGCGCCATCGCCATCAGCGCACCGGTGTTACCGGCTGAGACGGCGACATCGGCCTCGCTCTGCTTGACCGCATCGATCGCCATCCACATCGACGACACCTTGCGGCCGCGACGCAAGGCCTGGCTCGGCTTGTCATGCATCGACACGGCGACGTCGGAATGGATCACGCGCGACACTTTTTTCAGTGCCGGATGATTGGCCAGTTCTTTGTTGATCTGCGCGCTGTCGCCGACCAGCACGAATTCGCTGTCGGGGTGCCGGGTCAACGAAATCGCCGCGCCGGGGATCACCACCGATGGGCCGAAATCACCGCCCATGGCGTCGAGCGCGATGCGAACCTTTTTAGCCATGTACGTCCTGGAAACCTGTCTTGTGCGGCATCACCCACATGGCCGCCGACGAACTGCCGCGACCGGCGGCAGCGATGCTATGGCATGAACCCGTTTACGGCGCGCGACAATAACGTTTCCGCCAGTTGACACAACACCTTGACCGGGCATTTTCCCGTGCCGGCCACCAGATCATGTGCGCGAAAACGGAACCGGCAGGGCCTAGCTCACACCTAGCTCGGCTTGTCCGGGCCGCCCTGAAGCGCCTTCAGCGCTGCAAATGGGTGCTCTTCCGGGCTCGGCTCGGCCACCTGGTCGTGAAACTGCGCGTCCGGCTTGCGCGGATACGGATCGAGGCCGAGGAACAGCGCGTCGGTGGCCAGTTTGCCGATATCGATCATACCGTTCTCGATGGGCTCCGGCGGATCCGGCCGATCCTCGTCGCCATCGCCGTCCTCGTCCATTGATTCGGCGAGTTCGCGAATCTGCGACGGGGGTGCAAACACCACATCGACGTCCTCATCGACCTCGTTCTCGACCGGCTCCAGGGTCACCACGCAGGTTTGCGTCACCCTGCCCGTCACCCGGCCGGTGATATGGACGGTACCGCCTTTCACTGGCAGCAGTTTCAATTCGGCTTTGACCGCCGCAATATCCGACAGGCCGCCGAGCTCGGCCATCGCCTTGCGCTGCTCCGGCCGTGCCTCGATGCCCTGGAACAGGCCCACATCGGGAATTTCAGTCACCGGCACCGGCACGCTCCAGGGCGGCGGCGGCAGGTGTGACAGCGGAATTTGGGACGGCCGTGGGCCGCGATCGGATTTGCTCATGTCGTCACCAATGTAACCGCGGGCGATGGAAACCGCCACGCGCCGGAAGCCAATGTCGCCGGATCGAGGCCGGCCAATTCGTGATCCGCCGCTTCGACATAGGCGGCGAGCAGCCGCGCATGGTCGATGTCGCGGCCGTTATAGATATTCTTCGACAGCGCGGTTGCCAGCGGCTCGCGGCCCTCGCCCATCGCCACGTCATAGGCCTTGCAGCGCCCATAGAAGGCACCGCCGAATTCGCGCATCATCTTGGGCACTTTAAGGTCGCTGGTGCCGAGTTCGCGCAGATTGTCGTCCATATCGGCGCAGAACCTGTCAAACAGCCCCTGCGCCAGTTCGCTTTTGGGCGGCAGGCGGCGCAGCACCAGCCAGAGCTGCAGCAGCAACATATCGAAACGTCCATCGACGCTGTCGGGCACAGCTAAATCACGGTAAAACAACGGTTCTCGGGCCTGCGCCACGATCATGCCATAGATCGCTTCAATGGTGCCGCGCAACCGCGCCGGGGGCTTCCTGAATCGACTGAACGGCCAGATCATCACGGGTTCCTTGCGAGCCGGTCGGGCACGCGCATGTTGCATTCGGCAGTTCTGCCCGGTACGTCAACGCCTTCCGGGATGCAAGAGCCTCGGACACGCCTAGAGGATGGGGATTCCTCCACTATGATCAATTCGAGCCTGAGCACTGCCATCCGCGGATCCCGCCTCAACTGGCGCCGAGTTCGCTCGGCCGTGGCCGTTGCTGCCGTCTGTCTGTCTCTCGGCGCCTGTGCCGAGCAGTTCCAGAAAGGCTATATCCTGCCGCCGGGTGCGCTGGAGCAGATTCCGATCGGGGCCAGCCAGGACCAGGTGCTGATCGTGATGGGGACACCTTCCACAGTGGCCACGCTGAACGGCGAGGTGTTTTACTACATTTCGCAGCGTGCCGAACGCGCCGTCGCCTTCATGCCGCAGAGCGTCACCGACCAGCGCGTCATCGCCGTGTATTTCGACAATCAGCGTCGCGTCACGCGCCTTGCCAATTACGGCATGCAGGACGGCAAGATTTTCGACTTCATCAGCCGCACCACGCCGACCTCCGGTTCGGAGATGAGCTATCTCGCGCCGCTGTTCCGGTTGGTCAGCTTCCGCTAGTCGCTGCCAATCCGCGACGCGAAATTCAACCAGCCCCGCAGATCCCCTGCGGGGCTTTTTGTTTGGCGAGCGCGACATCGCGACTTGTTTGCCGTAATGGCTCTGACTAGGCTTTTTGCTAACTACAAAAGCACAATGCCGAGAGAGGAAACATTCATGACCAAACTGGTTACCCGCCGCCGCGTGCTCACGGGTGCTGCCGCGCTGTCCACAGCCGTTATCCTGCCGCGCGCGAGCCTCGGCGCCGGCGAATGGAAGCCGACCGAAACCGTTCGCGTCATCGTCCCTGCTGCAGCCGGCGGCTCGACGGATGTGATGGGGCGCATGCTCGCCGCACATTTGCAGCCGGTCTGGGGCCAATCGGTCGTCGTCGAAAATCGTTCGGGCGGCGGCGGCACCATCGGCACCGCCGAAGTGGCCCGCCTCAAGGGCGACGGCCATACGATCCTGGTCGGCAATCCCGGCCCGAACGCGATCGCCTACAGCATCTTCAAAAACCTGAGCTACAAGCCGGATCAGTTGCAGCCGGTGTCCAACATGATCAGGCTGCCGAACATCATGTGCGCGCATCCAAGCGTGCCGATCAAGACGATCCCGGAGCTGATCGCCTATATCAAGGCCAATCCGGACAAGCTCAACTACGCCTCGTCGGGTGTCGGCCAGAGCCCGCATCTCACCGGCGCGTGGTGGCTGCAGCTGACCGGCCTCAAGATGCAGCACGTCCCGTTCCGCGGCGCGGGCCCGGCTTTGCAGGCGGCGCTTGCCGGCGATGTGCAGATCCTGTGCGACAATCTTTATCCGTCGCTGCCGCAGGTGCTGGATGGCAAGCTCAATGCGCTCGCGGTCACGACGCCCGAACGCAATGCGCAGTGCCCGAACGTGCCGTCGATGCGCGAGACCGGCGTCAAGGAGCTGGCGAATTTCGACGTCTCGACCTGGTTCGGCGCGTTCTATCCGAAGAGCACGCCCACCGAAGCCGTGACGGCGCTCAACGAGCAGATCAAGGTCCTGCTCGGCACCGACGCCGCCAAGAAAACCATCGCGGCGATGGGCGCTGTGCCAGACTACGGCACGCCCGCGCAGTATCAGGCGTTCATCGAAGCCGAGACCGCAAAATTCAAGGGCATCATCGACAAGGAAGGCTTGCAGATGGAGGTAAAGTAACCTCTGTCGGCTCCGTTATGGCCGGGCCTGGCCCGGCCACCTACGCTCATCCACCCGACAGATACGTAGATGCCCGGGACAAGCCCGGGCATGACGCGTTCTGTCTGCTGATAACGAAGAAGATCGTGCGGTCTTACTTCTCTTCTTCCATCGAGACGGCCACCGCGGCATTGGCGGAAAGCCGCACCTTGTCGCCTTCGACTTCGGCGATCAGGCCGCCATCGATGAAATGATGATGACCCTTGTGGTGGCCCTCGCCGCTGTCCTTCTTGGTCAGCTTGAGGCGATTGCCTTCGACACGATCGACGGTGCCGACATGCACGCCGTCGGCGCCGATGACTTCCATATGTTCTTTGACGTTGCTGAGCGCGCTCATGGTCTATCCTTTGAATGGATGATGTGATGCACACAGAACGTATCGGCGGCCGGAAAGTTCACCCGAAGCCGCTTGCTTCCTCAGCCGCCCTTGGCGATTTTCTTGATCTTGGCATCCTGGGCCTCGATCGCCAGCGTCAACTCCATGATCGCCTTCGATAAAAGCTCGGAAGCTTCCTTCTGGTCCTGGGATTTTGCAGCGCGCAGGGCGTAGTTTTTGGCCGATGACAACGACATCGAAGGCTCTCCTCTCAGGATAGATGACGCGACTTAGCGAAAGGCGCGCCCCATCGCAACCAAGCGCACCTCCCCTGCGCGGCGTCAGCGCCTGGTGCCGTATTTGCGTGCGAAATCGCGCCCTGCCCGGGCACGGCACACCGCGGCGAGGCCCTGATACATCGAGCCTTCGTTCTTTTCGGCACTCTGGTTGCACTTGGCGTTCGCTTTTGCATAGGCGGCCTTGATGGCCGGCGTGGCCGCAGGCAGGAAGCGCGGTTCGCATTTTTTCAGAACGATGTCCGACAGCGCGTTGTCGCCTGAGGTATTCAAGGCGCAGGGTTCGAGAATCTCAAACGCTCCCTCGCAACTGAATTCAGCTTTGATGCCCGCCGTGATGGCGTCACGGTCGCCATCGAACTTGCACGTCTTGGTGGCCGCGTGCGCCTCGACCGCCCCAAGCAGAAGCGTAACCACCGCGATCGCGACGAGACGACCGCGCGATGACAGACCGGCGCGTTGCATGCACTCACCTCTCAAACGAAATCCCGCGGCTTTCACCGCGGGATCGTCGCATTCGCACAGGCATACGTCTAGTGCGCCAGGATCGCCAGCAGCAGGAGAGCCACGATATTGGTGATCTTGATCATCGGGTTCACGGCGGGGCCCGCCGTGTCCTTGTAGGGATCGCCGACGGTGTCGCCGGTCACAGCTGCCTTATGCGCATCCGAGCCCTTGCCGCCGAAATGGCCGTCCTCGATATACTTCTTGGCATTGTCCCAGGCGCCGCCGCCCGAGGTCATCGAGATCGCCACGAACAGACCGGTGACGATGACGCCGAGCAGCATGGCGCCGACCGCGGAGAACGCCGCCGACTTGCCGGCCGCGCCACCGCCGGCGATGGCGTAGATCAGGAAATACACCACCACCGGCGACAGCACCGGGAGCAGCGACGGGATGATCATTTCCTTGATCGCCGCCTTGGTCAGCAGGTCCACCGCGCGGCCGTAATCCGGCTTGTCGGTGCCCTGCATGATGCCAGGCTTTTCGCGAAACTGGCGCCGCACCTCCTCGACGATGGCGCTGGCTGCACGACCCACCGCGGTCATGCCCATCGCACCGAACAGATAAGGCAGCAGACCGCCGAACAGCAGGCCGACCACCACATACGGATTGTTCAGCGAGAAGTCAGGGATCACGCCCTGGAAGTACGGATACTTCGCGGCATTGGCGATGAAGAATTTGAGATCTTCATTATAGGCCGCGAACAGCACCAATGCGCCCAATCCCGCCGAGCCGATCGCGTAGCCCTTGGTGACGGCCTTGGTGGTGTTGCCGACCGCATCGAGCGCGTCGGTGGCCTTGCGGACCTCCTTCGGCAGACCAGCCATTTCGGCAATGCCACCGGCATTGTCGGTGACCGGACCGAAGGCATCCAGCGCCACGATCATGCCGGCCAGCGCCAGCATCGTTGTGGTGGCGATGGCGATGCCGAACAGGCCGGCAAGGCTGTAGGTGACGAGGATGCCGGCGATGATGACGAGCGCCGGACCGGCGGTCGACTCCATCGAGATGGCGAGGCCCTGGATCACATTGGTGCCGTGGCCGGTGACCGATGAGGCCGCGATCGATTTGACCGGGCGATAGTCGGTGCCGGTGTAGTATTCGGTGATGACGATGATCAGCGCGGTCACCACCAGACCGGCGACACCGCACTGGAACAGCGCCAGCCCGGTGTATTTGACGCCCGCCAGTGGGCCGAAACCGACCAGCCAATAGATGACAGCGGCAACGCCGAACAGCGACAGCACGCCGGTCGCAATCAGGCCCTTGTACAAGGCGCCCATGATCGACTGGCTCGCTCCGAGCTTGACGAAGAAGGTGCCCGCGATCGACGTCAGGATGCAGATGCCGCCGATGGCGAGCGGCAGCGTCATCATGTTCACCAGCAGCGGCGAATTCGCGAAGAAGATCGCCGCCAGCACCATGGTGGCGACCGCGGTCACCGCATAGGTCTCGAACAGATCGGCCGCCATGCCGGCGCAGTCGCCGACATTGTCACCGACATTGTCCGCGATGGTGGCGGGATTGCGCGGGTCGTCTTCGGGAATGCCCGCCTCGACCTTGCCGACGAGATCGCCGCCGACGTCGGCGCCCTTCGTGAAGATGCCGCCGCCGAGCCGTGCAAAGATCGAGATCAGCGACGCACCGAAGCCGAGCGCGACCAGCGCATCGATCACGGTGCGGCTGTTGGCGGCCAGACCGAGACCGTGCGTGAGGTAAGCGAAGTAGATGGTGACGCCGAGCAGTGCCAGTCCGGCCACCAGCATGCCGGTGATGGCCCCGGCCTTGAAGGCGAGTTCGAGACCGCCGGCCAGCGACACCGTCGCCGCCTGCGCGGTGCGGACATTGGCGCGCACCGAGACATTCATGCCGATGAATCCGGCAGCACCGGACAGCACAGCGCCGATCAGGAAGCCGAAGGCAACCAGCATGCCGAGGAAGTAGGCCAGAGCCACGAAGATCACGACGCCGACGATGCCGATGGTGAGATATTGCCGTCGCAGATAGGCCTGGGCGCCTTCGCGCACCGCCGCTGCAATTTCCTGCATTCGCGCATTTCCGGCATCCGCCTTCAACACCGAACCCGTCGCCCAGATCGCGTAAACGATCGACAGTGCCCCGCAGAGCACGATCATCCACAATGCTGTCATGGTAACTGCCTCAGTCCTTCCTGCCCGGCGCCTTGTTGAAGGTGGCGCGTTTGATCGGAGGCCTGCCCGGAGAACGTGTGGACGACCTCTCGTTCCGCGAGCATGGCAAAATCGGTATCGGCGTGCAACGGCGGCCGAAGCGTCAAACAGGATATTTGGAAGGGGTCTCGACTCACGCGACGATCG